>JAJFML010000074.1 GCA_021772195.1 Chlamydiota bacterium
CCAGTTTGTAGGGAAGTATCAACTCCCTTTTGCAAAGACAATCTCAGTTCTGGCTCTTTTGCCACTTGTTATGTTCTATACAAAACTACTTGAAAAAACCTCTCGTGAAAAGATGTTAATCATTCTCCCTACTTTTTATGGAACTGCCATTTTAGGCTTTAGCCTTCTGATGTTCTTTATACAATCAGCCTCTCCCTCTTTTGCACTTAATGCTTTGGGATATACCTGGTATCTTTTCGTAGAGAGCTTTGGCTCGCTTGTAGTTGCCTTATTTTGGGCTTTTGCAGCCGATACAACTTCTCCCACCCATGCGAAGAGAGGATTTCCTCTTGTCGTAGCTATTGGCCAAATAGGCGGAATTATCTTTCCCTATTCGATCGGGGGACTTCCTCACAGGTTAGACTGCACAACAGATTCTCTATCCATGTTTATTTTAGGATTTCTCATCCTCTGCATCATCCCTCTAGTTCGCTACTTTTTTAGAAAGACGCCTGTTGATCTTTTAAAATCTTTCCAGAAGATACAAGATACGAAAAAGGAAGAGGAGCCCGGTTTTTTAGAAGGGTTAAAACTTTTGCTCAAAAACCGCTACCTGCTTTGTATTTTTGGAAGCAATTTCATCTATGAAGTGGTCGTGACTATTTTTGATTTTAACTTCAAAATCGCCGCAGGATCTGTCTATTCAGGAGTAGCTCTTAGTAACTACTTAAGCATTTACGGATCTAGCGTAAATATCATCTCACTCTCATGCCTACTACTTGGAATTAGCAATATCACGCGCTTTCTAGGCATTGGCGTAGCACTTGCCCTCATGCCTGTCATCGTAGTTCTTGCTCTTTTAGGATTTCTAACTTTTGATTCCCTTCCTTTCTTATTTGCTCTCATGGTGGGATCGAAAGCTATCAATTACGCGCTCAATGGCCCTGCCTTGAGACAGCTCTATATTCCGACAACCCCTGATGTCAAATTCAAAGCACAAGCGTGGAGTGAAACATTTGGTTCTAGATCTTCAAAACAAGCAGGCTCGCTCTTTAATATGACCCTGTCTCCTCTCCAAAATGCTTTCGGAACAATCGCTGGCAGATCGCACTATCTCTTTTTAAGCGGTGTGCTCTGCTTCCCGCTTCTTGCATTTTGGCTTATTCTAGCACTATTTTTAGGCAGATCATTTAATAGAGCCGTGAAGGAGAATAGGGCTATTTGTTAAGACATCGAAATCGAGGGATCTTCTTTCCCTCGATTTCTACATCCTCTACGAACATAGAAAGAGGGCGCACCCAAATGCCTAGCTCTCCATAAAGAGCTTGATAGATCACAAGCTCTTCAAGCGTCTCACTATGCCTTCCAACAGACAGAACCTTGTATTTCATTCCTTTATAATGCTCATACTCAGCATCAATTTGCAAACTCTTGGCTAGATCAGAATAAGGCTTTAGTTCCATTAAATGACTACCGTATTTGAACTTATGATCGATCCTCCTACAACTCCCCGAATAACGTAGGAATCTGTACCGTTCTTTTTACGATTATGATCATCATATGAAGTTACAGATCCTGGGACTTCTACTACCCGCTCACCATTCCGAACAATACGGAAATATTCAACACTTGAACCAGGTGTAAGGGCCCAGTTAAGAACATTGATATGATCCGTTTCCGTTAAAAATTTATCCTTCTTTTTTTTAGCTGAGAGAATAACCCCTCCAACCACCACCGTTTTCTGAGCAAAAGCTAAAGTATGAATAAAATCAGGCGCAGAAACAGAACCAACTAAATTTCCACTTGGAAGCTCTAGCATATTTAAATACTTAGGAAAGGAATTACCAGTTTCAGAAATCCCCCAATACTCTCCTGTTTCAGGATGAAATGACCCATGATGAGATCTTTCCGTCATACTTCCAATAGAGCCTGTATACGTAACTGAGCCAGCCATTGGTCCCATTGTTTCTACTCTATAAACAGAACTGGTACCACCATCAAAAAGCCAAAGAGTGTCATTCGCATCAAAAGCCGATCCAAATTCTTCAGGCAAAATATTTGTCGCAAATTGAGCGCTAATTGTGCCCGTCCCTTTATCGACAATAGCCAGGGATCCTGTATATGGACTCCAAGTAAATAGTTGCCCTGATGAATTCGAAGCTAAAGTTGCATAAATAGTTCCAAAACCCATTCCAATTTCAACAGCATTTCCAGTCTCAAGATTAATATTTAATAATCCATTCGGAAAATTTGGGTCATTAAAAGACGTTGTTGCATATAAATTCCCTTCTACTGAGTCATAAGTTAAACCGTTGACCAAATACCCAAGATTCCCAATTGTATTCGAAATATTACCTGTTATTTGATCAATTACGACAAGGTCACTGGTAGGAGGCATTGTATCTCCATTTCCTATTGTAGCATAAAGTGTAACCTGAGCAAATACGTAATTAAAAGTAAAAGAGAGCAACAACAAAAGAAGAAAACAAAACCTAAAAAGGAAAAGACACTTCATTTAAACAACTCCTTGTTAAAAACCACTTTTCTAAAAAATTTCCTTAGCAAGGTACTCACTAAACGCTTATAATGCAAAAACTTTATTTAACGTATCCTCACGAAGAAAAAACCCCCTCAAGAAGATGAGTGTTGAATGAAAAATAAAGCACACCCTATATCTAAAATTAAGTAATCAAACTTAACAATCATGCTAGCTTTTAGATTTTTAAAATTACTACCTTGTTTCATTGTTCTGTTCAGTACGGTTCAATGTAAAGCCAATGTGTGCGAACCTCTAGAAACAAAAATCCTGAGAAAGAACTCAAAACCAAAAGAACTTTTCCTAGAAGCCAAAGCCTCTTACTACGTTTCAACAAGAGAGCGTTTTAGAGATATTTATGGAAATACCGGCCTCTATCGAATAGAGACAAACATTCAATTGCACAAAGACCTCTTCACCTGGATAAACCTCGGCTATCTTTATACATCTGGGAAAACCAACCTGAAATCAAAAACTCAACTTCATCTTGTTCCACTAGGATTTGGCATCAGCTTTTACGCAAGACCTGGAAAGAGATTTCGTCATTATGTTGGTGTAGGCCCGCTTGTCGCCTATTCTCATATTCATAATGAGTCAAAGTTTGTAACGGGTAATCAAGATGGATGGGGTGGCGGTTTCCTCGCTAAAGCAGGAGTCATAGCCAATCTAAGAGATAACTTTTTTCTCGATTTCTTTGTCGACTATTCCTATATCCGCTTATTCTATCATAATGGAAATAAAGAACTCTCTTATCATAGAGAAGAAGTTAGCGGGGTTTCCACTGGAGGCGGCCTCGGTTACCAATTCTAATATGTAGCGATCAATGTAGATAGATGATGGCAACACCTGCACCAAACTCTTTAAAATCTACCACTTCATAGCCTTTCTCTTTTATAACCTCGATAACTTTTGCACAAGGCAACTTCCCACAAGTATCATGAAATGTGATGATTCCCGGCCTATTCATTAAAGGAAGATAATTTTTAAAATCCGCATGAGCTCCATCAAAAGAATGGTCTACATCAATATGTAGATAATCAATCTTCCAATCCGGATTTCCTCTTGCAACATTTTTTGTTAAATCCATAATGATCTCAATATCGGAGAATTCTTCTCTGAAAAAGTGATCTGGAGATAGCCATACAGGCGTTCCATATCCTCCTATATTTGCATCGACCAAAATAGTCTTTGCCTCATCCAAATTGAGATCTTTCTGAGCTTGTCTCATAACTCTAGGCACAAATCCTCCACCTGACCCAAGACAGACACAAACATGAGCTTTACTCATGTAAGCCAGTGCATAATATAACATTCCACAACCGAGATAATCCTTTTTAGCATTGTGACTGTTTGCCCACTTTGCCTCATGAGTTAAAAACCCTTCAATATAATCTGGATTAATAAGAGATAATTGTTTGTTACTCTCTTGAGAAAAGAGCAAAGTTGAAAAAGAAATGCAAAAAGTAAAGATTTCAAAAGTCCCACCAGTAAGTTAAAGCGGGAGATCATCAAATATGTTTGAAAAAAAATTAACTTTTTACTTACATCCCCCTTTCCAATTTTTAATTTACAGGAGCTCCTTTTATGATCAAATTTTTTATTCTAACTGTTTTTTCTCTCTTTTCCACTGCACCAAAACCTATCGTTTCAGGAAAAGCTCATTTTTTAGGAAACATGCACTATGCGCTTGCCGCAACTTCTCAGGAAATAATCCTCAGCAATCTTTGATTCAAGTACCCGCAATAAAATTTGATGTGAATAACAAACTACACGAAAAATATCTTGCAGAATTTTTTGATATCGACGGGGATGAACTCAACTTTCATATTATTCCTTCTGTAAGAGGATTTAAGGAGTTTGTCCTATCAGGCTATAGATATGCACTTTTCCCGAAAATAGAGATTCAAACTGAACTACAAACCAAACAACTTATCTCTATCTATGAAGATAACGTTTTTCCTGTACCTCTCTATTGGCATAATTGGACAATTCAATCGAAGTTCTATCGAACCCTTAATCACAACATCATTAAATACGTTACCAATAGACTTGAAAAAAGTAGCTAGCTCTCAGTTTACAACAGCCTAAAAACGGCAAATTCTTTAAAAACGACTACTTCATACTCTTTTTTAAGTTTTCAATAGGATGTTCTTTTGACACGGAAGCAAGCGATTTGAGAAAAATGATATCAGCCTTCATGGAACTATTATTTTAACCACGCCATCTGCAATAGAGTTTATGGAACAAATGACCTAGAGCTTCTTTCCTTGAGATATTTATCTTAATTCTTATATAGCATCGATTAACACAGCAGAATGATTTATATGAATAAAAACTCTAAAGCTATACTAATTCAATCTCTTCCTTGGATTTTCCTAGCTTTTTGGGTCTTGTTGAATCCAGGGCTTTGGCATTCTCGAGGCTTCTTTCATCAAGTGAATTCCATTGGCTCTATTTTTGGGGCTGCCAGCTTCTTCCTTTTTTCATTTTCTTTTCTCTTCATTACAAAATGGAAAAAATTGGAAGATTGGCTAGGGGGACTCGATAAGGTTTTTCGCTTCCATCAATTCTTAGGGAAGGTAGGATATTCCTGCTTAATCGTTCATGTTCTAACTTTTTCGTTTAAATGGGCTCGATGGGGCATATCTTCTTATTTCTTATTCCTTCTTCCTGTACACCCCAGACTGTCGGTAAACTTAGGGTCTTATGCTTTTATCTTCATGACACTGATACTGGCAATAACGATCTTTAAATTACTTCCATATCATCTATGGAAAATGCTTCATAAATGGATGAGTGTTGTTTTTTTGATTAGCTTTCTTCACTTTTGTTTCTCCGATAAAGCCATAGGAAGCGATTTATCGAATTCATTGCTCTATTTAGCGGCTTTGATAGGATTAGGGTGTGCTGCTTATAAGCAAATTTTTTATGTGTTTCTTGTAAAACCAGTTCAATACAGAATAGCAAAAGCAGAAGCTATCAATGAAACACTTTTAAAAGTTACTCTTA
>JAJFML010000075.1 GCA_021772195.1 Chlamydiota bacterium
ATTTCAATGGCATCTAACACAGAATATAAAACACAATACTCCGTTGCAACTCCTGAAAAATATAGCTCATCTATACCCATGTCTTCTAGATAACTGCTGAGGCCCGTTGATTTTTCTTTTGCATTATCAAAAAAGGTACTATAGCTATCCACATCAGAATCTGTTCCCTTATAAAAAATCCTTTCGATTTTTTCTCTATGAAGAGTCTCCACTAATTCCGCGCCGCTCGAGTCTTGAACTGAGTGGATAGGCCAGAGCACTTGATCTTGACCTTTCACTTGTATCGTCTCTCCAGGCTCTTTTCCATGGTTATTAGCAAAGCTTACATGATCTATTGGATGCCAGTCTTTTGTTGCAAAAACATGTTCAAAATGGAGCATGAGTAAATTGATTGTCCTAATGATCGAATCCCCGTCAAAGACAGGCAAAGATCCCCATGGCATAAAATCATTTTGCATATCAACAATGATGAGAGCTCTCATTTTTTCCTCATTGATTTGATCAAAGTTTTTCTTTTGGCATAGAGATTTCTATCAAGCCCTACAAAATAAGGCTCAGGATTGATAAAGCGCTTCATCCGAGAGTCTAAAGCACTCAGCTCCTCTTTTGTTCTCTTCTGAATCTCTTTAAGATGTGGAAAATGATAGACAAGCTCTCCCTTTTGAAAAATAGGTATGAGAAGATCTTTCGATTCGATATCACCTGAAATATCTCTCTTATCATTTTCATCAAGCACCTTTGTTAGGTGTAGATCTAGCTCTTCTCTCTCATCATAGATCGCATCTGCCACATATTTTCCTTCGATATAAAAACGTCTTACTTGCAGATGTCCTGGAAGAGTCACTTTTGCCGTCTGCTCCGATATTTTAATGCGATCAATCCATTTGCCATCCTCATCTTGAATCCCCGAGAGTTTATAGACCCCATCTAAAGCAGATTGATCTTTTGATGTGACAAGATTGGTCCCAACACCCCAGATTGTGACTTTTGATCCCTGATTTTTCATATCACCAATTAAATATTCATCAAGCTCGTTACTTGCCATAATTTTTGCATCTTTATACCCTTCTTGATCGAGGATTTTGCGCACCTCTACGCTTAAATGAGTCAAATCTCCCGAGTCAAGTCTAACTCCCAAAAGAGAAAAGTCCTTCTTGGCCATACCTCGAACTGCTCTAATCGCATTTCTTGCACCTTCCAAAGAATCATAGGTATCGATGAGAAAAATGCAGTTATGAGGCATCACTTCTGCAAAGCTCATAAAAGCTTTTAACTCATCATCAAATGCCATCACCCAGCTATGCGCCATTGTACCGCGAACGGGAATATCAAAAAGTTTCCCCGCAAGTACGTGGGAAGTTGACTCGCACCCGCCAATAAATGAGGCTCTAGAAGCGGAAATTGCACCATCAATCCCTTGAGCACGTCTCATTCCAAATTCAACTACTTGATCACCCGATGCTGCAAGACTCACCCTTGCCGATTTGGTTGCTATCAGGGTTTGAAAATTAATAATATTGAGAATCACGCTCTCTAAGATCTGCGCTTGTAAGATCGGGCCGCGTACTCGAATGATCGGTTCGTAAGGAAATACAAGCGTCCCCTCTTCCACAGCATCAATATCACATTTAAGCTCTATCCCCCTTAAATATTTTAAAAAGGCAGTCTCAAAAAGGGGTTGATTTGCATTATCTTTAAGTGAGGATAGATAAGAGATGTCTGATTCAGTAAATTCAAAGTCTAGAATATAATCGATTAATGGTTTTAGGCCAGCTGCGATTGCAAATCCACCTTTAAAAGGCCATTTTCTAAATGAGAGATGAAAAACGGCCTCTTGATTATGCATTCCCATCTTCCAATATCCGTAGGCCATTGTCAGTTCATAGAGATCGGTGAAAAGAGCAAGAGACTCTTTATAGATTAAATTTTCACCTCTTTTCATGCGCATTTATGAGCTCCTGTTTTTTCTCTTTTAGAGTATCGATATCATTTTGAATCCGTTTCGCTATTTGCCGGTTTTCATCAGCGAGTTCCCAATATCGTTTCGCAATGATGTACTCAGAGTTTTTAAACTGCAACCTCTCAGCTTGATTTTCTAATCTAAGCGCTTTTGCTTCATATCCACGTTTAAGCTCCTCTAGGTCTTTTATCTGCTGATCGATTTGCATAACTTCCTGCTTCCAGGAAGCCGCTTTTGCAAAAACAAAAGAGCAGGAAAAAATACAGAGTAAAACGGTGACTATTAATACACGTTTTGATTTCATCTTAAAAATCATAGAAGGAATAACTCTTTTCTCAAACTAAAATATTTTCTAAGATTAAAATATGAGTGACCATGACTGCCATCATCATATTCCTACGCTAGACGGTGAAAAGAAGGCTTTTTACTGGGCGATTGCCATCGCTTTTATTTTCATGATTCTTGAAATTATCGGTGGTATCATTGCAAATAGTTTGGCGCTAATCTCCGATGCGCTTCACATGTTTGCAGATGTTGGTGCGCTTGCACTTGGACTCGTTGTCATTAGCGTTTTTAACCGCCCTTCTAATGTCAAAAAATCTTATGGTTATCAAAGAGCGGAAGTCCTAGGTGCACTAGCTAGTGGCGCTGTGCTTTGTGTATTGATGTTCTTTTTAATCTATGAAGGTGTTGAGCGCTTAGCTCACCCCCCTGAAGTAAAAGGGCCTATCGTCATCATTATTGCCAGCATTGGCCTTATTGCAAACGTCCTTATGATGAAACTTCTCCATCCTGGAGAAAATGGCAGTCTAAACATGCATGCTGCCTACCTTCATGTTCTAGGTGACCTTCTAGGTTCTGTTGGCGTCATCGCCTCCGGTATTATCATCTGGAAGACTGGCTGGTATCCCATCGATCCCCTTGTCACCTTCTTTATCGCCATTCTCATTCTCTATTCGAGC
>JAJFML010000076.1 GCA_021772195.1 Chlamydiota bacterium
TTTGCAAAAGGCGTTCATAAAGGGGCTCTGGAATCTGGTAAGGGGTATGCCCTCATGTTGAAAGATTTTGTTATTCACCCCATCCACACGACGAAACAGATGTATGAGGCAATTACAATCCTCGTAGATCTTGCAAAAGAGAGTGAGTGGGAGACGATTGGAGAAGCGCTATCACCTGAGCTCCATCAATTAATCACTAAGTGGCATTCCTTGCCCTTTGACAAACGAGGCGAATTAGCAGGCCATGCATTAGGAAAGCATGGAGGGGATATCTTAGTCCCAGGGGCTCTTGTAAAAGTTGCAGGTAAATGCGCCAAAAGTGCAAGAGCACTAGCAGCTATCAGAAAAAAGTTCCATATTGCCAATGATACGCTTGTCCTAGAAGCTGTTGCAGAAGTTGGAAGCGGTGCAAAAGTGAAACAACTTTTTCAACAAGGCAAGATAGCTTCTAAAACAACAAAAGGCTTAGAATACAGAAATCAACGAGTAGGTAAGCTGAAGCAGGCTGAAAAATTAAAGGGCCCTATCAATAGTGATTATAATAAATTGATTTTTCAAACGGAAAGTGAAGTTCTCAGGTCCGCAATCAAAGATAATAAACACATAAAGATGGTAAGGAGTTATCTTGATAAACCGGGCAAAGAGCTTCAAAAAGGTATTAATAGTTATGAAAAGCAAATTGCAATTCACAAGGATAAAATCATGAATCCAAGAAAATATTATCCACATTGGGATAAACTGGATCCAAGGCAACGTGAATCTTTAATTAATAAAAAATGGCCGGTAGAAATAAAAGTGTACGAAGAACAAAGGGATATTCTTCAATCTATTCTAAGTGAAAGGGTTTCTTATGAGTAAGAATAAATTCAAAAAGTACATAATTGATATTATAAAGTTGCTGAAAAAACAGGCGAAAGAGGTAAAAGAAGATGCTGACAATCCAAAAGAAGGTTTTGAAGATTATACTCAAGGAGTAATAATGGGGTATTACTCAATTATCACCCTTTTAAAGCATCAAGCATTTGCTTTTTGTATAGATCAAAAAGAATTTGGGTTAGCTGATATAAAGCCTGAAAGAGATTTACTTGATCTTCATAGAAATCCTGAAATGGATTTTGAGGAGGATAATTGGACAAATGAAGTTCTGGACGAGGAAAAAGCCAAAGGGTATCTTTTTGATTCAATTTCTCTGCTGAAAGAACAGGCGAGAGAAGCAAAAATTGATGCAAGTAATCTGAGAGAAGGAAATAACAGTTATAATGAAGGCCATCTTATGGCTTATCACAAAGTCATCGAATTTATGAAGAATCAAACGGAGGTCTTTAACATCAATCAAGAAGAAATTGGCTTAGCTGATATTGAACCGGACCGTGATTTGCTCTGAATAGTAATTTTGTAATCTTAGAAATGAAGCCTTTTCAACCAATTATGCAAATCATTTCTCGAATAATTCTGAGCGCATAGATTTTAATGCACTTGCCTATTAGGTTAGAGGGGAGAAGGCGTATGAAATAGGAAATTACCCTCAAGCATTAAAAGATCTAAATCAAGCAATAGTATTAAATCCCACAAACCCCGTCTCATATTTAAGAAGAAGCGCTTCTAATTTCCAAATGGGACGCTATCATCGTTCACGAGAGGATTTCGAGCTCTTCAAAACTTACGCAGATGAAACTCCAACATCGATCTCTCGTTCTCTTTCAGAGTTTACCATAGGATTTGCAAAAGGCGTTCATAAAGGGGCTCTGGAATCTGGTAAGGGGTATGCCCTCATGTTGAAAGATTTTGTTATTCACCCCATCCACACGACGAAACAGATGTATGAGGCAATTACAATCCTCGTCGATCTTGCAAAAGAAAGCGAGTGGGAGACGATTGGAGAAGCGCTATCACCTGAGCTCCATCAATTAATCACTAAGTGGGATTCCTTGCCCTTTGACAAACGAGGAGAGTTAGCAGGCCATGCATTAGGAAAGCACGGAGGGGATATCTTAGTCCCAGGGGCTCTTGTAAAAGCTGCAGGTAAATGCGCCAAAAGTGCAAGAGCACTAGCAGCTATCAGAAAAAAGTTCCATATTGCCAATGATACGCTTGTCCTAGAAGCTGTTGCTGAAGTTGGAAGCGGTGCAAAAGTGAAACAACTTTTTCAACAAGGCAAGATAGCTTCTAAAACCACAAAGGACTTTGGACATCACAATCCACAAATGTCCAAGCTAAAGCAGGCTGGAAAGCTAGATGGCGCAGTAAGGTCCTATAAGCACTTGAATCTATCAAAACAAGAGTCTATAAAATTATTCAATAATGCTGAAAACTTTCTAAAGAAGCATAGAGGATTTATCTCTGAAGCCAAAGCGCGAAATCTTATTCATCAAACTGGTATTTCTACTTTTTCTAGGCCTAAAGGAGTTCCTAAAAATTATAGAGTAAAGCTCTCTAGAGATGGTGCGGGAATGAAGTATGTACACCCTCTTAATGAGCAAACATACGTAAGAGTTATGCCGGGGAAGTCACACAGTCCTTTTTTACATCAACAAAAACCTTATGTTACTCAAATGAAAGATGGGAGTACGCTAGATAAATACGGAAATATTGTAAAAAAGCGAGCTCCAGAAGCCCATATTCCTCTTGATGAGTTTATTTATAAAAATTGAAGGATTTTATGCTAACAGATAAGGATAGAAAACAAATATTAATCAGCTTTTTAGAAACCATTGAAGGTATTTCAAATAAAGAATACCAAAAAAGAGTTTGGATAAACGGTGAGGGACCTGAAGTCGATGATTTTACTGAAACAG
>JAJFML010000077.1 GCA_021772195.1 Chlamydiota bacterium
AATTAATATTGAGGGCGAGTATAGTAGAGACCTTGCTATTTCAATTCGCTGCCTCTGCCCGCCGCTTAAATTTCTTCCACCTTCAATGAGCTTTGCCTCATACCCACCTTCTCTCATTAAAATCTCCTCGTGAATTTGAGCGGCTTTAGTCGATTTTACTACGACCTCATCGGGAACCGATCTATTCCAAAGAGTAATATTTTCCTGAATTGTTCCACCGAATAGAAATATTTCCTGATCCACAGTTGCAAGAGCTCTGTAAAGCTGCTCTAAAGGCACATCGTTAAAAGGAATATCATCTAAAAAAATCTCTCCTGACCAGGGCTGAAAAAGCCCTGAGGCAAGCTTTGCAACGGTTGATTTACCACATCCTGTTGGTCCTACAAGAGCTAGCTTTTTCCCTGGCTCAATAGTAAAGCTTAAATTTTCAATTAAAGGAGGTGCAAGAGGAGCGTAGCCAAATGTGACATTTCGAAATTCAATTTTTCCTTTTAATTTCGAGATATTTAAGTCCTTTGATAGAGGTCTTAAATACCTTTTATCAATAGGATTTTTCATGACATCATCCAAACGCTCAATATCAATTTGCATATCTTGAATTAGCTGACTAAAGCCTACAAAACGCTGAATTGGCTGCAAAAAATTGGTAAGCAATAACTGCAAAGCCATTAACATCCCAACTGTTAAATACCCTTCAACAATTCTTATCCCTCCTATACCTAAAAGAAGAGTGATAATGAAATATTGAAAAAAGACGGGAAGAGTGGAAAGAAGAGCATCTTTCTTTCCAATTTCTTCCTTTGAGTTAATCGTTTTAGTGTAATACCCAGCCCATTTAGCAAAAAAATCGGGCTCCGATGCCTTTGCTTTGATTGTTTCAATAAACTGAAGACCGCCTATAGATTGACTAAGACCTTTGATGAGATCTTGTTGAAGTCTAGCGTAAGCATTTGCTCTGATCTTGAAAATAAACCACATAGAGACAAGGCTAATGATTCCCATCGCGCATCCCATCGATGCAATTAAAGGATCGTAGGAAAAAAGTACGAGGCCATAGAACACAATAAGCAAGAGATCAATTGCTGAAAAGATAACAGAGCCAGTAAGCGCTTGTACAACTGAATCATTCAATGTCATGCGGTAGGCTATTTCTCCTGCATGCCGCTGAGAATAGAACTCTTTAGGTAGCTTTAGCAGGTGCCATAGAAAATCCCCTGAAAATTTTAACGAGAGCTTTCCATTCATTCGATTAAGAGCGAATTGCCTTAGCCACACTAAAGCAAAGGAGGAGAGAGCGGTTAACAAAACAGCTGCTAAAAATCCTGTATGATGAACAGGGGTATTCTCTGTAAAAAAGTTATGTAAAAAATACATTAAAAATGCAGGAAGTAAAAACCCAGGAAGCAACAAACAGATCCCTGTCAAAAAAGTAAAAGTAAGACTGTTTTTTATCGACCCTAAACGAGAGAATATTTGCTTAAAGAAAGGGGGAGGCCTTCCTCCTGGCTTAAAATTTTCACCTTTTTCAAACTGAAGGCAAATGCCTGCATATTTCTCACTAAACTCATCATATGAGATCGATCTAGGGCCAGATCCTGGATCATTAAGATAGACGCATTTTTTACCAAAGCCTTCTAACACGAGAAAATGGTTATACTCCCAAAAAAGAATAGCGGGATATTTTTCTTTTTTTAGTGACTCAACATCAAGCCTTTTCCCAGCTCCTTTTAGCCCGTGCTTTTCTCCTGCTTTTAGCACATTTAAAGCGTTACTTCCATCTCTTGAAACGCCGCAATCAAGGCGAAGTTCTTCTAAGGGTAGATATTTGCCATAATACCGCAAAATGATGGAAATAGATGCTGCACCACATTCTACAGCTTCCATCTGAATCACTCTTGGTGTTTTTACCCTTTTCATCTGTTTAAAAAAGGTAAAATGTAGGTAATAGGTTTTCTCTCATCCGTGACAATCTGAACCTCTCCTGTCATTCCAGAATAGACCTCATTTGATCTCTTCTTAGTAGTCCACTGAAGCCTGTTTGATGAATCTAGTTGAGGTTCAATGACAACAAGAATGTAGGGAGAGCTACCTTCCATCAGATAATCCTGTAGAGACTTGGAGGGAATATTTTTTATAAACCAATTATTTTCATCTACAGGATAGCGCTGAACAGCTTTTACACTTCCTTCAATTTTTCCTTCCTTATTTGAGTCAAAGACATCCAAAGCAATTTTTGCTTTCATTCCAGGTTTAATTTTTTGACCGGAAAAAAGCGGGATAAAACCCAAAACTAATAACTCACTCTCCGGGTAGTCTCTCTCCATTCGAAGAACCATCGTATTGGGGGTAATTTCATCACCCTCTTTAACTTCAATCCATAGAATCCTTCCATCGGATGGTGCTGAAAATCCTTTGCTATCTCTTAGAGTAATGAGTGTATCGCCGCTCTTGACCCTCTCTCCAATTTTCACTTGGACAGATTCAACGATTGCAAACTCTTCTGTAACTATTTCTACAACACCTGAGGGATTGGTAATAAGGGCTTTTCCCTCAACAATCGATGGAATTTCACCAACGAATCCCCAAATGATTGTAGATATCAATAATATGAGAAAAAATGATAGAGCGCTCCATAACTTAAATCCAACCGCTCTCATTGCCGTATCTATTCGATCTAGAAGGGGAATTTGATGAGAAGTCTCTTCGCTCACGTCTTTATCCTATGCTCTTTTTTTTCAAACTATGATTTCAGAATGAAATTGTCAATGAGAAGTAGGTAGACTTTTCCTAAAAAATAAATACTAGAGAACAGATTTAAAATATGATCAGTTTGTAGATGATACTATCGTTTGTTCTGTTTTAAGAGCTTGTTCGAAATAGCGGATTGTCTTTTTAAGCCCCTCTTCCAGCTTTACCTTTGGCTCCCAGTCTAGTTTCTCTTTTGCAAGAGAGTTATTGGGCTTGCGCTGCTTCGGATCATCTGAGGGCAGATCTTTGTAGACGATGGGAGAAGAGGTGTTTGTTATGGCTTTGACGATTTCAGCAATCTCTTTAATGGTAAATTCTGATGGATTTCCTAGGTTTATTGGACCTGTAAAATCAAGTGTCTTATCCATCATAAGAGTCATGCCCTCAATGAGGTCATCAACATAACAGAACGAACGTGTCTGCGTTCCATCCCCATAGATTGTAAGAGGCAGGCCTTTGAGCGCTTGTACGATTAGATTTGAAATGACTCTACCATCATTAGGGTGCATTTTTGGACCGTAGGTATTGAAAATACGAATAATCTTGATTTGAACATTGTGTCTTCTGTGGTAATCAAAGAAAAGTGTTTCGGCGCAGCGTTTGCCTTCATCGTAACAGGATCTGTAACCGATTGGATTAACATTTCCCCAGTAGCTCTCTTTTTGAGGATGCTGCGTGGGATCTCCATAGACTTCGCTGGTAGATGCTTGCAGAATCTTTGCCTTGCAGCGCTTTGCTATTCCGAGCATATTTAAAGATCCTTGGACACTTGTTTTTAGCGTTTGGATGGGATCCTTTTGATAGTGCACGGGAGAGGCAGGACAAGCTAAATTATAGATCTCATCGGCATCAACATAGAGAGTACGGCAGATATCATGTTCTAAAACTTCAAAATTTGGATAGTCTTCGAGATGAGAGATATTTGCTCTACTTCCTGTATAAAAATTATCCACTACGAGAACTTCATGACCTAAAAGAGTTAATTTTTCAGAAAGATGGGAGCCTAAAAAACCGGCACCGCCAGTAATCAATATGCGTTTTTGAGTCATAGTATTCACGTGGTTATAAAACTTAAATGTTTTGACTTTTCGGTCTGTAAATAATCTCTTAAATCATCGGCTGTTTCGTGCTTTACGGTAATGATAGATCGATCTACCAAATTCTGGAGCACCTTAGCCTCTGCAAGCGCCGGAAGAGCCTTGCTATTGATAATAACTAGATCGTAATTTTTTTTAAACTCATCCAAGATCTTTTTAAATTTATCTGACCCCAATATCTCTGCGCCAAACCGGGTTGTTCCCCCTGTTGTGATAAGATCGAATGATTTCTCTTTTCTGATCGGAGCTTTTTTTACTTCATCATTGATATATCCCAATATCCCAGGCATATCTTTTTGCGAATATCTAGCCTGAAAAGTGCATTGAATGAGAAGAATGTTTAATCCCCTTTTTGCAAGAAGATTTGCGAGCGTATAAGAATAATTTGGACCATAGCCCGAAATAAGGCTGGCAGTTTGCACTTTCTTATCTTCTGTTAGAAAAAATGCCGCCTTCCTAAGAGTCTCAAAATCGCTATCCGAGATATGCTCTACCTCTTTTCCATCACATCTGTCCGAAATATCGCCTGAGCAATGCTTTTTGTAAGATGTTAAAGTCTCCATTGAAAGCGGGAAACCATGAAAAACGTATTTACAAACCCAATAAAAAAAAGCGCCCATAAAGCCTAAAAGCGCCCCTAAAAGAGTAAATAGAAAAAGATTTGGCGAAATTGGTTTTATAGGAAGAAGAGCCGTGTCTAAAGGCTTTGACTGTATTTGATGAAGATGTTGACTTATTGTTTTTGATTCAACAATCTGAGTTAAGGCCTCCATCATTTTTGATCCAATATCTACTTTGAGTTTTAATAGATTTTCAAGGCGCCATTTTTCGGGAAGTGAATGCATTTGATGTTTTAATTCTTGGGCATTTTTTTCTAACAACGTCTTTTCAAAAGTAAGCGCTTTTTTTCGTGCTGCTATATGATCCTTTTTCTGTTTATCAAGAATAGATAGTCTTTGATTTATTCGATCCAAACGAATTTTTTGTAAACTTCGAATTTTATGTTTAAAAAGATCTGCATTGATTTGTTGAATACCCAACATTTCTAATAGATGATTTTCTAAAATACTTTTCTGCAGCGCAATCTCACTTAAAAATCGGACTTTTTCCTTTTCACTGATATTTTTCTCATCCTTTAGAAGGTGAGATGTATTTGATATTTTTGAAATGATCTGCTGGCTAATAGGATCTTGAAGAACTGCAATCAGAGAGGTTGTTTCAAAATTTGGATCGTTTATTTGCGCTCGGACAAACTCTAAATGCTGAATTTCACTTTGAACTTTATCCAATTTATTGTTGTAAGATACGTAGAGGCTCTTTGCAGTAGATAGGTCAATTCCTTCAAATTCGGGAGAGGCCTCATTTGAATAATAGAACCCATCAGTTAAAGTTTTTTCTTTGATAGAAAGAGCTCGAATATAGTCTTCCATATGTTTTTTTAAATTCTGATTGGACATGCCGGTAATACCATTTTGAAGAAACTGTTTCGGTATGTCTCCGCTTAAGATTGTTTGAAATACTGTATTTGCCTCTTCTAGTTTACTTCTTATCTTTTTCAACTCTTTTACTCGCTTCAACTGGATATCAGAGGCAAAAAGAACTTCTTTAGAATTGGTGCTTTTACTCATTTCAGCCAGTTTTGGCAAGTCACAAAACTGAAGAGAGAGGCCTAGTAAATCCTTCTCAGATTGGAGAATTTCTCTTTCTTTTTCTAACCCTGTAATCTCCTCTCTTATAGGGCTTTCATTTACATAGGATATCGCACCACTCTCAAAATCATTTAATCTTTTTTCTTCCAATTCCAATAGGCGCATTTTTTCTACGCCGCTTATATGAGGGGTCAAAAGAGTTTGCATCTCCTGATCCAAACTAAAAAATCCATTTTGACTTAAGTTTTCTTTCAGATAAGAGACGTGTTCATTCAATGCAATTTCTAACTTGCCATTTAGGTCATCTTGTCTTTTTCCCAAATAATCAAGCTGAGCCTTCGTGGTTTTTTCATGCTCTTCTTGAAGATATTCCTGATAGGAAAGCATCAGTGCATCAATTGTCCTGGCTGCTAGAACTTTGTCTCGGTGGTGATAATTCAGCTTAAAAAGAGACTTGTTATTTTTATTTTTTACGATCCTAATCTCTTCTTGCAGTTTTTGAATGACTTTCTGCAGAGGATGAAATAAGAGGCAATAACTCTTATTTAAGATAACTGAGTTGGGCGGTTTTTTAATTGTGAAAGAAAGATCTTCTACTTCTACTTTTTGATTAATAATACCCTCTATTTGAACCTTGCTCTTCACAGCTGTGAGAACAAATTCATGAGCATTCTTAAAAGTGATTTGGTAAGTTTTCTTTTTTTCTCCTTTATAAACCACATCTTCAAAAATAAAAGAGTCTTGATTTTGCAGAATAGCTCCAAACTGCGCTTTCAAGTTATCTCGCAAAAGGTGAAGCGCTTTTTGAATAATCATTTGATCATCTGATACTACTTGAAGACCTAGCTTTTGAATGACTCTAGTAAGAATCGTTCGAGACTTCATGACATCTGCTGCTTGAGCTTCAGCAGATAGCTTACTATCAGCGCCTAAAATTTCTTTTAAGGATAGAGTGGGCGACTCTTTTGACTCTTTAAAAGTTGCTTCAACGGGAAATTTTATAGGCATAAAGAGAAAAATTACTGTAAATGAGAGCGAGCAAATGGCAGCAGAATAGACCAGCTTCTTACGAATGCGGAAATAGAGCCTTTTAATATCACTCAGACATATTATACGCTCTTCCTCATTCATGGAACAATACCCATACCACCACATCCTTTTGTAATCACTTCCATTCCAGAGAAACTAGGTAGAAGTTGTGAGATAAAGCGATTCCATTCTGTAATCGGCTTAGATGCGACATAGACAATATCCCCGGGCATCAAAAGTAGGCTATCATTAGGTAGATGAATGACATGTTCCCAACTAAGAAGATAAATCTTTGGCTTTACAATACTTCCGCGAATGACTTGGATATAAGATTTATCCCCCGTATAAGGAATCCCTTTTGCAGCAGCAATCGCTTCTCTTAAAGGTAAGAATCCATGGGGAACACTGAGTACACTCTCACAGCCCACTTCCCCCATAACCATAAGGGTTGAAGCTCTCGGATCTGCAATGTAGACCTTATCTCCACCGCGCATAACGATATTTTGCGACATATCGCCTTCTTTCAAAAGTTTATAGAGATCTACAGAGAGGAGGTTATTCTCTCTAATGACATAACTTTTAAAAAGGTTGGCCTCAGTGGGCACTCTCGCTTTTGCAAGAACATCAAATAGCCGTATTTTCCCATCAATGGGGATATTTGGAATAGATACCATTCCCGCAAGTTCAACCTTACCAGCAATGCGCTCTTTATATGTTACAAAGACTTCGATATCTTCAATCTGCTCAAGATATTTCTTTTGAATGGCCTCAGCGGCTCCAGAAAGGTTCAGCCCTTTTACATTTACGCATCCT
>JAJFML010000078.1 GCA_021772195.1 Chlamydiota bacterium
TAAATGTCTAGTGCATCATCTAAAGCAGATAGGTAAACAGGAGCTTTTTGCCATTTAAACATGCGCTTTTTAGCCCCATTTCGAAACTCTTCTGCAATTAAAAATTTATGATGGATAGCTTGGTCAAAATATTTTGGTGCTTTACTCTCTTTCAAATAGTCGCTCAAATAGTCATTTGCATATTCGTAGTCTCGAATATGGTAAAATCCTATGCCAGAAAAATACTTAACATCCTGTGTGAATGGAGAATCAGGATATTGATCAAGATAGTAGAGCGCCTCATCGAGAAGCTCACCCCATTTTCCAGTCTGAAAGAGCTGCGTCACCTCTCCATAGACATCCATTGCTGTCTCCTCTTCCTCGGCAAAAGCAGCTAAAGGGAGCGAGCAGGCTAGCAATAAAGAAAAATACTGTCTTACTTGTAATAACATGATAATAGGTTAACTCCTTAGATCTTTTAGGTCAATTATGGGGCCCCTTCAGCCTCTTTCAAATCCATATGAAGAACAAAAGGCAGTGACTTAAGATCAAGTGAGAGGCTACTTTCAAGATTAACGCCTCTCGCGGCATCGATAAAAAGAGATGACATTTGCTTTTGCTCAGACATAAAGAGTATCTCTATAGGTGATGAGCCTGGATTTTTATGTAAATTATTTTTTAACTTCAGAACATCTGTGTGGCGCATTTGATCTGCATCGAGATGTAGAATCAATTGTTTGGGCTTTGGCATATCTTTTTGATTCTCAGCTTGTTTCATACTCGACCTCTTAAAGCGTTTTAGTCCCTTTATCTTCTCTTTTATCTCAGCTATGTTATCTCCACTCATCTGAGATAGATCTTCTAAATAGGAGCAATTGAGTCTTAAATTCCCCTCTTTTTTATCGATCCCCAAAATTGCAAAAAGAAGACGGTTCTCCTCCAAAAGGCTCGCCTTCTCCTCATATTTTTCAGGCCATATGGGAAGTTCATGCTTTACAAAGCCATCACTGATTGTCAGAATTGCAAATTTTCTTCCGCTCTTCGATGCAATCTTAGTTGCCACCGTTTCGACAATGAAACCGCATGGAATATAGGGCTCTTTAACAGTCTCTATCTCCCTAATTGAAACGCAGTTTAACTCATTTAAAATTTCACGAAAGCTATCCATTGGATGACCTGTTAAATAGAACCCAAGCAGCTCTTTTTCCGTCTTAAGCGAGTCTAATTTAGATGTTTGGACAGCCACTTCAGGCTCTTCAGAGAAAGGCTTTTTCTCCTCTTCCAAAAGCGAAAAGAAGTTCATCACACCAAGAGACGCGTCCTTTTCTTCACGAGAAGCCTGCTCATACATTGCATCCACGCATTCTCTCATTGCATCACGAGACCACCCTGTAAAGTCAAAGCACCCTGCTAAGACAAGAAGCTCAATGTTTTTTTTGCCCACTTTTTGCTTGTTCACACGCCTCACAAAATCATAGAGAGAGCTAAAATTTCCCGAGCGCATTCTCTCTTCATTAATAGCTTCAACTACTCCTGAACCTACGCCTTTAATTCCTGACATTGCAAAACGGATCCCCTCTTTAGTCGGAATAAACTCCTCTTTTGCCACGTTGATATCAGGAGATAGAATGGGGATACCCATACTTTTGGCTTCATGGATAAATTTTGCAACCTTGGAAAGATCATCGCGGTCACAGGTCATAAGTGCTGCCATCCACTCATTTGGATAATTAGCCTTCAAATAGGCAGTCGTATAGGTCAAATAGGCATAGGCAGTCGCGTGGGATTTATTAAAACCATAGGAAGCAAATTTTTCGATCTTATTGAAGATGATAGTAGAAATCTTCTCATCAATCCCCTTTTCTAGCGCACCATTTACAAATTTATCCTTTTGCCGGGCCATCTCTTCACGATCTTTTTTCCCCATTGCACGCCTAAGAACATCACCTTCACCAAGTGAATACCCAGCAAGAAGAGATGCAATTTGCATCACTTGTTCTTGATAGACCATGACGCCATACGTCTCTTTAAGAATATCCTTCATTAAAGGGTGGTCGATCTCTATCTCTTCCCTTCCATGTTTACGATTACAAAAAGTGGGGATCATGTCCATGGGACCCGGCCTGTAAAGCGCACCGACCGCAATAATCTCCTCAAAATGGTCTATATGAAGCTGACGCGCAAGATCCTGCATTCCACCAGACTCGACCTGAAAGACTCCTAATGTTTTTCCTTTATTAAGAAGAGAGAATGTCGCCTTATCATCGAGTGGGAGGTTAGGCCAGTCAATATCTACTCCAAAATTCTCTTTAATCGAGGCTACTGCTTTTTGAATAGAAGTGAGCGTTTTTAGCCCCAAAAAGTCAATCTTCAACATCCCCACTGATTCGACTGGCTTCATCGCATATTGCGTGACAGTCATATCGGCATCTTTTGCGGTACAGACAGGAATGTGCTCCATAATAGGTTCTTCAGAGACAATAAGTCCTGCTGCGTGGATGGAGGTATTGCGGATAGACCCTTCTGTTTTCAGTGCCATATCGAGAACTTCTTTTGCCTCTCGATCTTGTTCATAGAGGCTCTTTAATTCAGGCTCCATTTCCATCGCTCTTTCGAGGGTCATATTAAGATCATCAGGAATCAGTTTTGCGATGAGGTTCACCTTCTGAAGCGGTACACTCAGAACTCTACCGACATCTTTTACAGCCATCTTTGCTTTCATGGTTCCAAATGTAATGATCTGAGCCACACGATCTTTGCCATACTTCTGAATCATGTAATCGATAACTTCCTGTCTTCGATGCATGCAAATATCCACATCGATATCAGGATAAGATATTCTTTCAGGGTTGATAAACCTCTCAAAGAAGAGGTCAAATCTTAAAGGCTCAATATCGGTAATACCAATTAAGTAAGCGATAATTGAGCCAGCTGCAGATCCCCTTCCAGGTCCAACAGGAATCTGCTGTTTTTTTGCCCAATCGATAAAATCATAAACAATCAAGAGGTAGTCACACATCCCCTTTGATGCTATAAGCTTAAACTCGTAGTCAAGACGATCATTTACAACTTGAATAGCTTCTTTTCCAGGATATTTTTCCTGAACCTTTTGAAGCCTCTCAGGAGTATACCTAGTAACAATTCCCTCCCTTGAGAGTTTTAAAAGATAATCTCCAGCAGCTTTTTCCTGCTGCTCCTTCGTTACCTCTTTTCCTTGAATATCGGGAGGAATAAAAACAGGATAGTGTTTTGTAACAAAATCAATCTCTACATTGCACTTTTCAGCTACTTCAAGTGTATTTACTAAACTTTCAGGAATATCTTGAAAAAGCTTTGCCATAGAGCTCGGCGACTTAAAATCGAAAGCATGACTAGGATAGGTCTTGCGTTTAGGATTGGGAATCTTGAACTTGGGGTTACCTGCAGAGTCTCTTTCCCACTTCAAGCAAGGCTCTCCCGAGCTCACATTAATCAAAATCTCTTGAGCCCGCCAGTCTTCTCTAGCTAAATAGTGCGTATCATTGGCAGCAACACACTTGATATCAAACTTTTTACCATACCCTTTTAGAGCCTCTATGATCTTCTCTTGCCTAGAAACATATTCTTGCATTCCCTGAACAAGCCAGCTCTCATTTTCCATACCATCCGCTCTAACATCCTCTTCACTCATAGGATGACGAACAAACTCGAAGTAGTAATCCTCTCCAAAAAGATCCTTATACCATTTGATCTCAGCTTCAACTTCCTTGTCATTTGCTATCAGAGAGGGGATGAGAGCAGAAGTACTGCCCGACAAACAGATAAGCCCTTTGTGATGCTTCTCTAACACCTCTCTATCAATTCTTGGGTAGTAATAAAACCCCTCTAAATAGCCAATCGATGAGAGTTTTGAAAGATTTTTAAACCCTTCCATATCTTTTGCAAGTAGAACAAGAGGATAGCCTGCTGGCTGTCCTGGGAGACGCTTTTTATCATGGCGAGAGAGCGGAGCCATCCAAAGCTCACAGCCCAATATTGGCTTGATTTTTTCTTTTTTACACGCTTTGTAAAAGTCGATAGCACCAAAGAGATTACCGTGATCTGTCAAGGCAAGAGAGCGGAGTTCAAACTCCTTTGCCTTTTGCACCAACTTTTTAATCGAACAGGTCGAATCTAAGATTGAGTATTGTGAGTGAATGTGGAGAGGAATCCATGACATAGCAATTTAAACCTATTTAGGATCGAATATAAAGTCATGTCACTATTTTAACCAGAAACTCTTCCATTTTCTTTCCTAAGAGGAGAGCGTTCCTTCTGACTTTGGATTGGTCTTAATTGACCACAGAGGAAGAAGTAAAATCGTTGCAATAATCGAACAGGCGCCAATTACAACAAAAAAGCCTTCCCAACCCCAAGATTCCATAATAGAGCCGAGAGGAAAACCCGCACAGGCTGCGCCAAGATAGGCAAAGCACCCTGCAAACCCGGTTGCGGTCCCCGCTGCTTTTTTATGAGACAGCTCAGCTGCTGCCATACCGATCAGCATCTGCGGACCAAAGATGAAAAAACCGATGACAAACATCCAGAAAGAGTCGAGTATCGGCGAAATCCCTGAATACTGCCACATGAGGTAGACAACTCCCAATATTGCAAGCGAATAGAGAACATTGACAGGGTTTCTCTTACCAGAGAATATCTTATCACTCGCCCATCCTGCTGCAAGACACCCAACAAGCCCGCCAATTTCAAACCAAAGAACACAAAACCCTGCAGTCATGTGACTATAGTGTTTAACTTCTGTATAGTATAAAATCGACCAATCATTAACAGCTGTACGGATGATATAGATGAAAAAATAGGAGATTGCCAAGATCCAAATATAGGGATTCTTGAGCACATAGTTAAAAAGAATCTCCTTAACGCTTAACTCGGATTTCTCTTTTGTGAATGTTTTGTTAGGATAGTCGTTTTTAAACTTCTCAATAGAGGGAAGACCTAATGACTGAGGAGTGTCTCGTAGACGATTAATAAGGAAGAGCCCTGCTAAAATACAAAGGCCACCAGGCACAAACATCGCAGATTGCCATCCAAACCTCGAAGCACAAAAGGCAACTACAATAGGGATCAATGCCCCACCTAAGTTATGTGAGGTATTCCAAAAGCTCCACCATCTGCCTCTCTCAGAGTGCGAATACCAGTGGGTCAATAATTTGGCACAACCCGGCCAACCCCATCCTTGAAACCACCCGTTGAGACCCCAAAAAATCCCAAAAAAGAGAAGGGATGAAGAGAAACCAAAAAAGAAATTGAGAACTCCTGTAAAGATCAAACCAATTGCCATGAAATATCTAGGATTGGATTTGTCTCCTATAATACCACTTACAAACTTACTCACTCCATAGGTAATTGATAGAATACTTCCAATCAATCCAAGGTGAGTCTTGTCAAATCCCAATTCAATTAAAGACGGAATCGTAAAGGTAAAGCTTTTCCGCGTGAAGTAGTAGAATGCGTAACCAATGTACATCGAATAAAATGTACGCATCCTCCAGTAACGGTACTCTTTCTGTACCGTCTCTTCGTCTTCAATCTCTTCCGCATAGGGAGCTGGTTTAAGAAGGCTAAGCACCCTCATAAGGTCTCTCTAGTTATTTCATAAAATCCAAATCTTATAAATATTTGACACTTCTGTCAATCATTTCAATTCAGAGGTATATATACCGGTATTATACCACCCAAAAGACCTTTAAAACAAACAAACTTCATTTTCCTTTTCCTAGAATTTAGAAGACGTTATATTAAAATTTTAAGTTAAGAAGTCCGTAAATTATGGTAAATATTCAAGGACCATCTAATATCCCCCCTAATGACCCTTACGATAAATTTCGTGTTCATAAGGTAGATGATGATGAGATCAAGCCCAACGCAAAAAAATGGCTAGAATATGAAGAAGACTCCAGTAAAACAAAAATTTTACTTACCAAGTTCAGGCTTATTTTCAAAAAAATTCTTACCTTTTTTATAAACCCATCTGAGGAAGAGCTCTACGCACTCTACATAGAAGACAACCTAGAAGTTATTTTAAAAGCTCTTGAGAAACTTAAAACCACAGACTATAGCGAAGATACTGTGTACCTGAATTTTTTTTCAAAAGCTTGGCACAAATTTCTTGAAGATACACTTCAATTTCAAAAAGATAAAAAAATTTTTATCGAAGTGGAGGCTTTCATTGAAGATCTTGCCGATTACCCAAAGGGAGAGGCTCACTCCTTTGGCTATTATCTTTCAGAATACGCCGGGAGTAAATGGCTTCCTTTTCCATTCATGGAGCTTTTACAAAATTTGCACCGAGATCATAAAAGTGAACCAAAAATCTCTCAACTCTCCAAATGGACAGAGAGGCTTAGAGAGATCATAAATGAAATCCAAATTGAAAAAATCCTCTAGAAACTTTACTCATAAAACATTCAAACATATACTTTCCCATTAATCAGAGATATTTTTATGCAATTTCAAGTCCCAAAAGGTCTTTTTGACATCCTCCCGTATGGCTGCAAAGAAGAATGGCAGCTCTCCGATCACTGGCAACACGTAGAGAAGATCATGCGAAAGATCGCCCGAGACTATGGATATAAAGAGATTCGCACTCCTATTTTTGAGTCTCAAGATTTATTTACTGTAGGTGTAGGACAGACTTCCGATATCGTCTCAAAAGAGATGTACACCTT
>JAJFML010000079.1 GCA_021772195.1 Chlamydiota bacterium
GGACTCTCTTTCTAAAAAGGAGCGCTTGATTGATGGACTTGGAAGAGAGCATGTTGTTAATCTTGATAAGACGGGATTTGTGCTGCAAAATTATTTTCCTATCTATGGCCCGGAGCTTGAAAAGCATCTTGATGATGAGAAACAGGTAGCTCAGTTTTTCGCTGCCTATTTTGAAGTCATTGCCGCAAGGTATGCAAAAGGAATCGTAAATAAGGACCGCAAAGGCTGGCTTAGGAATTATGGAATTGTCTATCCAAATATCGCCTATGAGATCGATTTAGGCTCATATTCTCTTGATGGTCTGAGCTTATCTTCTCGAGGAGAAATCAAAGATTGTTCTAAAGATTTTAAAAAATGGATTAAAAAAAATACGCCGCAATATCTAGATCTTTTCAATCAAGAGATGGAAAAAGCGATAAAGCAGAGCTCTCTTGTGCACTTGGATATGAGATCAGCCAAGTTAGATAGTGCGAGTTTTCTTAAATAGCTTCTTGCTTATTTTGTAAAAAAAAACTTAACGCGATCGAAAAAATTTGACTTGCGTGGGTGGTTGTTCGGTGTTTCAAGCTCTTCGAACTCTTTTAAGAGCTCTTTTTGTTTTGGTGAGAGCTTGACGGGTGTCTCGCAGAAGATCCGAACAAGTAGATCGCCTGATCCGCTGCCATGCACATTGGGAAATCCTTTACTTTTGATGCGGAGAATTTTTCCGGTTTGAGTGCCTTCAGGAATAGTGATCTTATAGGACTCTTTGAGAGGAGTAGGTATTTCTTTTTTTGTGCCGAGGGCGGCTTCGGGAAATGTGAGGGGAAGATCGAGATAGACGTCATCGCCATCTCTTTCAAACTGTTCGTGAGCTTCAACGTCAATGTAGACGTAAAGATCGCCTGGAGGTCCGCCAGATGTACCTGAATCGCCGTAGCCGTTCATTTTGAGGCGCATGCCTGAGTCTACACCTGCTGGAATTCCAATTTTGACTTTTTGTTTTTCTTTAACTCTTCCTTGACCTCTACAATCTGAGCAAGGGTCTGTAATCACTTGACCTGAACCTTGACATTCGTGGCAAGTGGAAGACATGGAGAAAAAGCCTCTGCTTTGAAAGACTTGTCCTTTGCCTTGGCAAGTAGAACAAGTTCTAATTCCTTGAGAGGAACGTGTGCCGTTGCCGTTGCAGGAGTTGCATGTGTGGTAATTTGTGATCGCAATTTCTTTGTTTACGCCTGTTGCAGCTTCATCAAAAGAGATGGTAATGCCCACTTTTTTGCTAGCGCCTTTCTTTGGACCGTGATCATGACCCGATCCGCCGCCGCCGCCGAAGAAAGATTCAAACATAGAATCTCCGCCGCCGCCACCGCCGCCGCCAAACGCGCCCATAAATGTACGTAGGGCCTCTTCCATCGAGCTAAAACCGCCAGGGCCTCCGGGAGCGCCGCCGCCGCCAAAGCCTTTAAGGCCATCTTCGCCATACTGATTGTAAATTTGTCTCTTATTATCATCGCCTAATACTTCATAGGCCTCAGAAACTTCCTTGAAGCGTTTTTCAGCAGAGCTGTCGCCAGGATTTTTATCTGGATGGAACTTTAAGGCTTTTTTTCGATAAGCCTTTTTGATCTCTTCAGGGGTAGCGTTTTTTGAGACTTCTAGAATTTGGTAATAATCTGTCATCAGAGCACTTTATATTCGTTTAGCTAGATTTTAGCAGAAGATTTGGTTATTGGGAAGTGGTTTTTAGCAATCCGATAGTCGAATTGCTAAAATTCTAATATCCTTTACGAGCAGCGTTTTTAGCTCTTTTCATAGCAGCTTTAGACTTTGCACGTTTTTTTACAGAAGGTTTGTCGTGAAATCTGTGAGCTTTAGCAGCTTTCATGATGCCTTCTTTATCAAGTTTTTTCTTGAGGGCACGCAGGGCTTTATCGATAGGCTCGCCGATTCTAACTTTTACACTTGTCATTTCTTTCCGTCCTAAATAAGGGTTTATTGCTGCAATTATAGGAGATCTCACTGATTATAGACAAGCTGTCAATGATAACCTTGAAAATCATTTTCAATATCAGGGCGTAAGAATTTCAGCGCGTAAACAGTCAAACCGCTTAGGTTAAGTTAGTTATGTAAAGTAATATTTTTAACTTCTAAGGGGTTCTAAGATAGAGAGGCTTTAGCTCAAAGTGCGATCGATAATCCTTTTGCAATTGAAGTTTTTGATTGAGAAGAGCTAGATTGGGATTTGTCTCTTGAATAGTTAGGTGGGGAAGCCTCTCCTTTAAAGGTTTTAGATCGGGGGTAAGGAGAATTTGAGTGTCAGAGAGCTCGCGCTTTAGGTCAGTTAGAGAGACCAGTTTTGGTAAATCATCCTTTTGAACATAGATGCCGCCAGATCTTGCATCGAGAAGGACTGCTGATCCGGAAGTTTGAAAAGGAGTGAGTGATGGAAATCCAAGAAGGGGTACTCCGCTTGCATAAGAGAGTGTCTTTGCAAAAGTGATTCCTACTCGCAAACCTGTGTAGGATCCAGGGCCGTAGCCACAGGCGATATAGTCAAAATCAGCAATTTTCGTGTCGGTTTTATCGAAGAGATTTTTGAGAGCTGGGGCAAACTCTTTGGAGAGCCCCTTGCCTCCATCTAAAAAAATACTTGCAACAATCTCACTTCCCTCTGCAATAAAGAGATAAGACTGGTTGTTAGAAGTATCGAAATTTATGCTTTTCATGGGGGAAATCATAGCATAGATTGCGATATTTTGACTAACTTGATAGAGTGGAAGTAAGTAAATTATCTTTTACCAAACTCGAATGATAACCCTTAGAGGATAACTTGAACGACAAAAATAGAGAAGATGATGAAGAGCGAGATGATGAGCTTTCTCTTCCTACCCAAGAACTATTTGGAAAAGATCTAAAACAAAAGCCCAGCCTTCCTTTTCCGGAAGATGTTTTTATCATGCCGCTCAATCGCAGACCCTTTTTCCCGGGCATGGCAGCGCCAATTGTTATTGAGACAGGGGCCTATTATGAAGCGCTCAAAACCATCGCAAAAACAGAGCATAAGTGTATGGGGCTCTTTCTTACAAAGGAAGAAGATGCAAATATCTATGATCTGGAGATGGAAGATATCTATCAAGTAGGGATATTAGCGAGGATTTTACGCATTGTTCCGATGGAACAGGGCGGCGCTCAAGTGATTCTCAATATGGAAAGACGCATCTCGATCAAATCTAAAGTGAAAGGAAAATATTTTCGTGCAAAAATCGACTATCACGATGATGTTGTTACAAATGAAATCGCAAAAGAGCTGAAAGCCTACTCGATTAGTATTATTACAACGATCAAAGAGCTTTTAAAACTAAACCCTCTTTTTAAAGAGGAGTTGCAGATCTTTTTAGGACACTCCGATTTTACCGAACCAGGAAGGCTTGCTGATTTTGCTGTAGCTCTTACGACTGCAACGAGAGAGGAGCTTCAAGGGGTACTCGAGACTTTTAATCTTTCTGACCGTGTTAGTAAAGCTCTGATTCTTCTTAAAAAGGAGCTCGATTTAAGCCGGCTTCAAAGCAGTATCAATCAAAGAATTGAAGCGACTATTTCAAAGACCCAGCGTGAATTTTTTCTAAGAGAGCAGCTCAAAGCGATTAAAAAAGAGCTCGGAATGGAAAAAGATGACAAGACCGTGGAAGTGGAAAAGTTTAAAGAAAGAATTCACAACAGAAAGGTTCCAGAAGATGTCATGAAGGTGATTCAGGAGGAGCTCGATAAGCTTGGCTCTCTTGAGATTCAATCTCCTGAATATGGTGTCTGCCGAAGTTATCTCGATTGGCTCACTGTGACTCCCTGGGGTGTCTTTAGTGAAGAGACGACCGATCTAGAACTTGCTGAGAAAGTGCTCGAAGAGGATCATTATGGCCTCAAAGATATCAAAGAGCGCATCTTAGAATTTATCGGTGTTGGAAAGCTGACGGGCGGCGTCAAGGGAAGTATTATTTGTCTGGTCGGTCCTCCAGGTGTGGGAAAGACGAGTATTGGAAAGAGCGTTGCAAGAGCGCTTAATCGAAAATTCTTTCGCTTCTCGGTAGGCGGTATGCGCGATGAGGCAGAGATCAAAGGTCACAGACGAACCTATATCGGTGCAATGCCTGGAAAGATGGTCCAAGCACTTAAAACAACCGAGACGATGAACCCTGTCATCATGATCGATGAAATAGATAAAATCGGTTCGAGCTATCACGGCGATCCTGCATCTGCCCTTTTAGAGGTTCTCGATCCGGAACAAAATCAAGAATTTCTCGACCACTATCTCGATGTAAAGTGCGATCTTTCGAACATTCTTTTTATGGTGACGGCAAATGTCTTAGATACTATCCCTGAGCCTTTAAAAGATCGTATGGAAATTCTTAGACTCTCTGGGTATATCCAAAGAGAGAAAGTACAGATTGCAAAGAAGTACCTCATTCCTCGAAATCGCAAAGATATGGGACTTAAAACTGCCGATATTGCATTTACTGAAGCGGGGATTGGACAGGTTATTAATGGTTATGCAAGAGAAGCGGGCGTAAGAAATCTTGAGAATAATCTGAAAAAGATTATGCGCAAAGTCGCAAAAAAGGTTGCCAGCTCTAAGAAAAAGCCTGCAAAGGTCACGGTGACGGAAAAGAAACTTCCCGATTTTCTCGGTAAGCCGATCTTTACATCGGATAGATATTATGAGAAGACTCCTGTTGGAGTCTGTACAGGACTTGCATGGACTGCAATGGGCGGCGCTACACTTTATATCGAAACCTCTTCCTCTCCGTCTGAAAAGACAGAGATGAAGCTAACTGGGCAAGCGGGTGATGTGATGAAAGAATCTGCTCAAATTGCTTGGAGCTATCTCGACTCTCACGTAAAAGAGTTTGTGGGAGAGACGCCCTTTTTCAAAAAACAGAAGGTGCATATTCATATTCCTGAGGGGGCCACTCCTAAAGATGGTCCTTCTGCGGGCGTGACGATGGTTACGTCTCTCTTGTCGCTCCTTGCAAATAAGCCTGTGAATGAAGATGTGGGAATGACGGGTGAGATTACTCTAACGGGCAAAGTTCTACCTATCGGCGGGCTGAAGGAAAAGCTCATCGCGGCAAAGAGATCGGGTCTCAAAACTCTTATTTTTCCTGAGGATAACCGAAGAGACTATGATGAGATTCCTGACTATCTTCAAAAGGGCGTAAATGTTCATTTTGTAAAAACCTATGAAGAGATTATCCCACTTGTATTCGGAGGAAAACGTGGAAAAAAATTGGCGATCAGAAAGCAGAAAAAAACAAGTAGATCCAAAAGAGCTTGAAGAGCTCTGTTGTAGCTTGCGCCTTGAGGGGAAAACAATTGCTACTCTAAATGGATCTTTTGATCTGCTCCATGCAGGCCATTTGCATATCATCTTTGAAGCATCAAAAAAAGCAGACGCTTTGATCGTCTGCCTCAATACCGATTCTTCTATTAAGAGATATAAGAGTCCATCAAGACCCATTATTCCTCTAAAGTTTCGCATTGAGATGATGTCGGCTCTCTATTTCGTAGATTATGTCACTTGGTTTAGCGAAACCGATCCCGTGCAAGTTCTTTCAAAAATTAAGCCCGATGTACACGTAAACGGTGCAGAGTATGGTGAGGATTGTTTAGAGGCAGAGGCGATTAAATCCTTTGGCGGAAAAATTCATGTTGTGGACATAATCGATGGCCTTTCAACCTCAAATATTTTGAAAAAGGTACAAAAATGCGCATTATAGGGTCTCTAGATAGCCAAAAACATGCAAAGCGCCTATCTGCATTTCTCAGAAGTAAAGGTATTGAAAACACCTGCGAAATCGCTTTTGATAAAGCAAAAGATCGCATTACTTGCTCGGTCTGGGTGCATGAAGAGGATCAGGTGGATGAAGCTTATGCTTTTTTTCAAGCGTTTGAAAAAGATCCAGAAAATGCTCAATTTAAGACATCCGCTGAACATAAGAAAAAGCCCTTCTCCGCAATTGAAAATCCTAACCAAATTAAGATTGAAGATAAGCCAAAGAGAGCACTGCCTGCGCTTTTTGGTGTGACCTACCTTTTGATGGGGATTTGTGTCATGGTCTATTTCCTTAATCTCATGCAGGAAACGACCATTGCTAAAAAGCAAGAAGGTAGAACCATTGTTCTTTTCACACCGATTCAATATGCACTTCTCTATGATGTGCCACCTTCACTT
>JAJFML010000080.1 GCA_021772195.1 Chlamydiota bacterium
GGGAAATAAAATATCTATATCTATGGGGACCTATCGCGTTATTAGTTCAATGCAATCTTTAGATAGTGCAAAAGATGCGCTACCTCAGCTCACAGAAACCGCCCTTGCCATCACCTCACTATCAGCTACTCTCTTCAACTTTAGACTAGGCTCTTTGCTTACAACCTCCTCAGACATATTCATCAACCTCAAAGAGCTAAAAGGAACACTCTCCAAACAAGAGTATGAGAAGGCTCTTTCTCTATTTTTAAGATCTGCAAATAACGCGCTCTATCTCGGGATCATGCTTACAGGATCACTGGAGATCGTTTTAGCCTCTTTTCTCGTTCAAGCCTTGGTCAATTTCTATGAATCCAGAGAAGAGTGGACCCAATCAAAATATCCGGAAGTGCTCGCTAAAATTGCCATGGGATTCATTCGCTTAAATCAAGCAGATGGGCAATTAGCCCTCATTCAAAGAAGAAATTTTTTATTTCAGTTAAAGGAATTTCAGGAGCTTAGGCGTCGCATCTCAAACGGAAGAGAGACAGAGCACTTTCTAGATCATCCGCTTGCAGATCTCATGAGAAGTATTGATGATCAAAGAGTCACCTTTACCGATTCGGACGGGAATGAGTATAATTTTGGGTCTCATTATCATGGATCTGGCGGAAACGCTGTTAAGGGAATGAACGTCTCCTTCAAAAAAACGGAAGATGGCACCAGAATAAATTTCAAAGTCAATCACGTATTTAGAGAGAATCTCCAAAAGGTTATCGATGAGACAAAAGGATTATCGGAGGGTGAGGTAGGCGAATTCTTTCAGATTATGGGCTCCCATGCAAAAGGAATAAAGTGCTCTCATACAACTCTCAATTTTGATGATCACGGTGTAGTTGGAGATGCATATAAAATTACTCTTAAAGGGATAGGGTCTATTTTTATTGGGAGCGATCCTAGTCTTATCAATATGTATGACCAAATTGTTGTTCAAATGGACAAGGGTGCAAATATTTATGATCTCCATGAACTTCTCTCCTTTCTAGATCTTGATATCGCTTTAAAACAGTCACTATTTGAAGATGTTGAAAGGACAAAAATCGGACAGCTCTTTCGTCTATTTTTCCCTGAAGACGCCACTCTTTTTGAAAGAACGGAGGAGTTTTTCACTCTTTCACTAGAAGAGCTTAAAATGCATATTTTCTCACTTCAGCCAAAAATGGAGGAGTATCTTACAAAATATTTGTCGAAGATGGAGCTAAGAGAGATCTTACCTGGAAGGATGCGTTTTTATATTTCTGGCCTAGCCGACGACCTACGTAAATTAGGCGCCATTGGATTAACCACAGCAATTACTGGCGCATACTCTAAAGAAGAGCTTTTTAAGAGAGTGTTTACCGTCTTAGAAATGGGCATGCTCTCCTCAGAGACTAGGAAAGGAAACGGCCTTTCAAAAACAGGCCTCTCTTCGAGTATGGACCTTTACACAGGTGGATCGGATAGCGTATTTACGCAGCTTGTCACAGATACACTAATTGATGATGGAAAAACTTTTTCTGATTTTTACTATCATAGCAAAATCAGATTCTGCTTTTCACCGGAAGCATTAGAGAGTTTCACCTATCAATACCACGATGATAGCTTTGGAACAAGGAATGTGGATGATTGGTCTTGGTGGTCATGGGGAGATAAATACTTAAAAAGACCCAACATTTTCTCTTTTGTTCAAGAAGAGAGAAGGTCATTTAATTTTGACAATGAGGTGATGATTAAAGAGAGAATTGATCCTTCATTCATCACCTCCATCGTAGTGGACAATGACCAGACAAGAGATGAGCTCATGGTCTACCTCAGGAAAAAAGAGATGGTTGAAAAAGATATCAACGGCATCGATACCATCTTAGGAATCCCTTGGGATCAGTTCATCCACGTCGGATCTAAAATCAAAGAAGAGCTCTTTTCCAAAGCTTAGTCGCTGAGCATGCTTTCAACATAAAGCCATCTAGCAACTGAGTCTAAAGTGATTGCAGCAGCTGTAGGATGACTCATTGGTTCAGTACCTGGCTCCACTACTTCAAACAAAAACTCCTCCGGCAAATACCTATCTACAATCCCGTATTGATATCCGCAAAATGGCTGACTAGAGACAAAAAGAGTAGTGCAAGGATCTACTCCCATCTCTACCCTTTCCCAAATCAATCTCGCCGCCTCCGACTCATTCGCACAAACATCTATCAATCCATCACAGGTATATTTTTATAGTGGCATAACTTTCCAGAGATAGGAGTCTCAGAATTAACTCTCTGTTTAAGAAAGTGCTTGAGCGGCGTCTCTTCTAAATTATAATCTAGCCTTAATGGATTCTTGCCTCTACTAAAAAAGTCATCAAAACGCGCTTTGCCGAAAACTGTTCTTATAGTTGCATATAGAGCAATTTGTGTAGCCAGCTGACAGTCGATGAAAAATACCGTGCTAGCCCTTCCAGGGAGAAGTTCATTTAATGCCTCAAAGGGGACAGCATCTTTCTCCAATATGTAACTTTCAAGCTTCTTTGAGGTCATCTGAGCTTGATAATCAATATCCTTCGGGGCAACTAATATGTGTTCAAACTTCTTACGTGGCCTGCCGTGATATAAAGATCCATTCTTTCTTAAAAAATCTAGCCTCTTTACACATCTATGTATTTTAAGTAGCTGCATATAACTATTGGCATACCATGGACCTCTCTCAAGAGGCAACTTTTCATTGTGACCTATAAAAGATCGCATTCTTGCATCGTCACAAATAGCTCTAAAATACTTTACAACCAACATACGAACTTTTTCATCCGTACATTCCTCTTTAGACCATCCTCGATCTTGAAATTTAAAAATATCAAAAGGTTTATTGCTTACTGCAAAAACAAGTAACTATTAAAATATTTACTTTACGTTGAGTTTTATCTCTCAGATCGATTACTATATCTGCTTAATTTTATCCCTCGAGCTTAACATGGCATCATCTTGTGTAAACAATCCTTCTGAAAGAGCAAAAAATAATTTTTCTTTGATTTCACAATTACGCACAATCAAATCGATTACTGCGGAACAGATTGAAACGATATCTTCTAAAATGGTTGAAGTACTCTCTAAATGCTCCTTTTTAGATGGAAAAACCCAAAAGTTCATAGAAATGGTAGCACCCAAAATGTATTTGACTTTTGAGACTCTAAAAGATGTTTTTCTCTTTCGAACCCCTTTTATTCAAGATATGGGGCGTGCTTTCTCAGTGAATCGAGGCACCCTTACCTACTCTCTAGAAGATATCCTCGAGCATTCTGAAAAGATAAGTCAGACAAAACTAAGAGCGCACATCAAATCTGAACTAGAGAAAAGAAAATCGTACCGCATCACCCTAAAGATCACAGAAGGCTTTACCATCCTTGAGACTGAAGATGGCATATCACCTAAAACCCACAACTTTAGCTTTTAAAACGATGCCAGCTCCAACGCTTACTACAAACCGACTACTACTTCGCGCGTGGAAAGAGAGTGATTATCCTCTCTTTGCAAAGATGAATGCAGATAAGCGCGTGATGGAGCATTTTCCAAGTACCCTTTCTACAAAAGAGAGCAGTGCACTTGCAACAAAACTCTCAGAAGAGCTTGAAGAAAAAGAGTATGGCCTTTGGGCGGTAGAAGTCCCAGACATTACTTCTTTCATTGGATTTGTTGGCCTACACTATCAAGATTTTGAAGGTCCATTTACCCCCTGCATAGAGATCGGCTGGAGACTTGCCTTTGAACATTGGGGAAAAGGCTACGCATTTGAAGCAGCCACCAAGGTTGTCGATTATGCCTTTTCTAAACTGAAGCTAAGAGAGCTTGTCTCCTTTACAGCCAAAACAAACAAGCGCTCTCAAAAATTAATGCAGCGTCTAAAAATGACACATGATCCCGCTGATGATTTTGAACATCCAAAGCTTGCCTTAGGCCACCCTCTGCGCTCTCACGTCCTCTACAGACTAAAAAATCACTCGAAATAAACTCTTAATTCTTTTGGCATCACGGGGCAGGCTCCCTCTGGCTTTGCAAAAATCTGGTGTCTTACACGTGCGATTAAAGAGTAAACTGCATCACTAAACATCCGCGGAATGAGTGAGATCATCCAACCGAGCACCTTCCAAAAGCCGCCAAGAGATTTTAATACCCTTACAACAGCTTGAGATTTCGTCAAAACGATCTCTCCATCTTTTACGACAATAGTATTTGCTTCCTGATCTTGGAGTGGAGAAAATCGGAAAGGAAGTGCATGCTTATTTTCACTTAGAATAAATCGGATAAAACCATGACAAAATCCGCAGGACCCATCATACAACACAAATAGCTTCTCTTTGATCGGATCAGGCCTAATCCAGGTAGGATTAAAAGTGAAGAGGTGGACCATGAGCATACCTACCGTAAGGTCTGCAAAATTAACAAGAATAAGTATTCCCAAGTGCATCAAAACAATCCCTAGCCATGCCCAAGGGCGCACTCTCCTAAAAAGAGCTAAAAAGACAAAGCTGACCTCTAAAAAGAGGGCCGACCATGTAGAGAGTTTAAAAAACCACTCAGGAAAATTTAAAAGAGCTTCGCGCACCCAAGTAGGACGAGCAAGAGGATTTTGCAGCACGTGCCAAATAGCCGTACCATCTACCCAAGAAGGGCTTGCAA
>JAJFML010000009.1 GCA_021772195.1 Chlamydiota bacterium
GCGGAAGATGGGACTACAACGGGAGTAGATATTGCCTACTATTCCTCTATGCCTCTTCTGGTAGATTCCAGTGAAGATGTGACTTTTTCTAGAAGTATTGAAGCTTTTAATCCTTTCGGGTTAGCGGTGCTCAATAAAGAAGGAACAGGCACTTTGACTCTAGAGACGGTGCCAAGGCCTGAAGGGGATTCTCAAAACTCGGTTACCTACCGCTTAAACAGTATCAATCTAAATGAGGGAACGATCCATTTTTTGGGACAGCAGCCGAGTGAAACAACAAGTGGATTTGAGTTTTTTGTTTCCAATCTATTTCTTACAAACGAGCTTAGCATTGGACCAAACACTACTTTTAGAGGAACGGGACTTGTAACAGTTGGGACTCAATTTACAAATAACGGGACAATAGATCTTGATATTGGAACCTTTTTTACAGCTCTAGGAGCAGGCGCCCCGGACCCTGTTTTTGGCTCAAATTCAAAAATCCAAACAACAATTAAACCGAAAGAGATGGGCTCTCTGTTTTTTGCAAGCTCTCCACTTTTCCCAAACAATTTCGATTTTTCGCTTGCAACTCTTGAGATGAATATACCTCCTGGAAACTTTCCTACAGTACCAACTGTCTATATTCCCTTGCTGACAACAGGCTTAATTACAGAAGAGTTCAATCAAATTCTTGTAAACGGCAATCCAGAGACAGATCAAGCATTCTACTCTCCTCCCAATGCTCCAAACTCTCTCTTTGTTCCTGTTGGCGTGCCAGAGGGGTATATTGGTCCTGCAAATCTGGTTTTTGGTGTGAATTCGATTCCATCTACGATTCTAATGGATCCTTGCGGAGGGCTTGTCGTTCTTGCCTTTCTCTTTTCTCAAGAGCAAGCAGAAGCTGCGCTTACTAGCTTTTTCCTAAATCAATCTAATCTAACCATTCAAGCACTTGGCGGCTCTGCAACTTTTATCAATAATCAGTTTTCTAAAAGAAGAGCTGCGGCAGGTAGCGCGGGCGCAGCTGGTCCCGTTGCTGCTTGGAGACGTGAAAAGGAACATGGGTACCTTGCACATAATGACACCTCTTTTGTCTCATCAGGATCAAGGGGTGATGATGAAATGAATCTTGCTTTTGGACCACTCAAGCCAGAAGACCCTAAATATTCCATCTACATCAGCCCTTTTGCCCAATTTCAACAGCAAGACGCAGTCTCAACCTCTACCGCTTCTTTTTCTTCCTATGAGACGATATCGGGCGGGGCAACACTTGGTTTTGACTATCTAGGGATGGAAACGATTCTAGTGGGAGGTGCTGCAACCTATGTCTATACGGATTTAGAACAGGAAAAGGACTTGGGTAAAGCCCAAATCCACAGCGCATTTGGCACTTTTTACTCAGGGTTTATTTTTGATCAATTGACTCTTAATTTAGTTGCTACAGGAAGTTACAACTATAATAGCTCTAGCCGCAACTTTCCCGCGGTACCAGGAGAGACCTTTACCTTTCCCCAATTTCAGGATTTTGAAATTACCTCGACGGGGATTCCCGGTGGAACTGCGCTTACCAGTTACAATAGTTATCAGCTAGTGCCCCACTTTGATTTGAGTTATGAGATTGGATTTGATTGGATCTCTATACTTCCCTTTATCCAGTCCGATACAGTGATCTCTTTTCAAGACTGTTTTAAAGAGTCAGGCGCTGGAGAATTTGCTTTTTCCGCATGTGATATCAATGTCTCTTTAAATACAGCTAACGACTTTTTGATTACTTTTTTACTGCAAAATGAGGCGGGCATTAACCTGTTTGAACAAGTGAAATGGAACGCACAAGATAGCATGATCTTTAGGCAAAAAGCGTCCTATGTGAATCGTTATATTGTGCCCTATACCTCTAAATCTAGATTTCTTCAGGATACCCAGTTCGTAGAGACATCTATCAGCTTTCCCATGCAACACTTTTTTGGCACAGCTTTTGAGATGATTTTGAGGATGGGAAAGAATGCTTTTATTCTGTCTTATGAGGGGATGTTTGGAAGTGGCTACTTATTCAATACGGCGTACATTCGCTACTCTTACGATTTTTAAAGCTCTTTTTATTGAGTATTTTGTTCGCTTTCGTGTAAGTTTTTCTAGCTTTAACTAGGAATTTTTATGGCATCAGCATTATTTACTGAAAATGCGCGCGCTCCTTCAAAAATCGTACTTGTTAACTCCGATCGCGATATCTATCCCTTCCTTAAGGGAGTTGATGAAAAGTTTTGTAGAGATAGACTTCTTAAAGGCTCATGGGGCTCCTCCGGTCAGATTTGTTTTGTTAGCGGAGACTCTAAGCTATGCATAAAGATCATTGACTGTGCTCAGAAGGGCCTGGGGTTTTTAAAAGAATCTAAAGAAAGCGCAGAGAGAGAAGTGGAGCTTTTCGATCGGTTAAATCAATTAGAAATTAGGCATATACCCAAACTTTTCTACATTGTAATTGGGGGAAATAAAATGGTCATTGTCATGGAGAATTTGGGCGAGGGATTGGGCGCTGATTTCATGTATAATATAAAAAGAAGAAGGGAATTCGATGATCTTAAAGTTGTGGCTACGGGCGCACTTGTTGCTCTTATCGATATGCACAAAAAGGAGCTGGGGCATTTCCACGTTAAGCCCAATCATATCACAGAAGGGGGGCTTTTGGGTTTTGATTCAGTGCAAAGCCTTCGGGTTTATCAAACATATACAAGTGAGATGAAAGACTTTTTTTGTTCGCCTGAAAGAGTTTTAGGTTTTTCGTATGATGGAAAAGATGATTCCTTTTGTTTAGGTTTGTCGCTTTTTACTCTCTATACAGGAGAAGATTTTTTTGATTATCCGTTTGTAGGGAGTAAGGAAGAAAAGAGAACTATTTATTTAAGCTTACTTCAGCAAAGAATCGGAAGAAAGCTTCCAGAGCATTTTTTGAAGGGGAAATGTTCTCACTGCTACAAAGTACCTTCTGGTGGTACAGCAGCGCTCTATTTGAGAAAGACTTTTCAAGAGTCTATTCGATTGAGAGGTCGAGCTTTAAGGCATAATGAGGAAGAAGTAGAGCTTTTTATCGCTCTCTTAAAGCAGCTTTTAGAGTTAGATAAAAATGCCCGCATTTCCTGTGATGAGGCCTTAAGGCATTCCTTTTTCAAAAGAGACTGAATTAATTTCTATTTTTATAATAGGATTTGTACTAAATTTTTCTATTCTGAAAATAAAATGGAGTTAACTATGGCAAGTCAAGCCCTTACTCGAAATGATTTTAAACTATGTACAGATTGGATTGTTTGTGAATCAGGCGAGACTAAATTAATTCGAGATCAATCGACAGGAAAGTATTATGAATACATTCATGAAGAGGATGCTTCCCAAGTGGCTTGCATGCTCTGTCTTGCTGGTTGGACGGTCAATGTTCCTAAATCAGGATGGATGATGCTTAAAAGAGGTTGGAGAATTCTCTCTTGCGCTCCCTTTAGACAAGGGCCTGATGAATTTTTGTCGGCATCTACTAGAAAAGAGGGCGGGGAGACTCCGCTGGTAACTACTGGGGATCGAACTTTGAGGCTAGCAAAAGAGGTGGGGCTATGTGTGGCTACCCCGTTTACTTGCTTGGCTATGCATACTTCTCTTTTCGCGGCTAATTGTGCTCCTAGATGTGGGGTGAAGCTCTACAGGAGTTTAGAAAGGCTGCAATATGATGGTGGTGGTAGCTTGTCTAGGTTTTTTCAAGAGGTGGATCCGCCATCTGACGGGGATGCGCCAAAGCCTCAAGAGATGGAGCGTCATTAAAAAGAAAAAGCCCGAGAGAGAGTTCTTCTGGCATAGCCGATTTTCTGCATGTTGTTTTGAAGCTCGGATGTTCCTGCTTTTCCTCATTTTTCTATCTTCTATGCGTTATATTTGCGGATATTGATATAGTATTTGGGTTGTGGGCATTAAAGATCGGGAGTGATTATTTGAGACATTATTCCTAAAACATCAGATGGAAGTTGGTGTTCTAGCGCCCCATCAAGTTGATGCATTTTTGCTTTAACCTTTACACGAGCTTGCTCCAATAATGGGCTAAGTCTAAGTCTATCTTTAAAATTCTGAATCATTTGTCTAATTTGATTGAACTCATCTCTGTTTGGATGACGGTTTTTAGCTCTAATGAATCTACCAATTTCATATCGCATTTTTTTTGCCCAATCGATATTAACCTCTCTATTTGCCCCGCTATTGATTAATAATTTAGCTATTTTGGTGTTGTCACATATTATCGCTCCATGGAGAGCACTTATGCCATATATATCAGTGATATTGATATTTGCTCCTTTTTGTATTAAGAGCTTAGTTAGCTTTATATTATCATTTGCAGCTGCGTAGATTAGTGCAGTAATGCCTGTCTCATCTTGAGCATCCAGGTTATGGCCTAGTTTTATTAATAGTTCAGCTAGCTCCGTATGGTCTTTTTCAATTGCAACCATGAGGTCTGTTTGAGAAGGTTTTTTGTCTTGATAAAGGGAAGCGCCTTTAGTGAGTAAAATATCGAGAATTTCTGTTGTATGCTTATTCTCCACCTTCTCTTGAAAATAATGTGCAATACATGTCGCAGCTAAAAGTTGTACTACCGGTATTAATAAACACAAGAATAGTAGTATTGTTTTTAATAGAGTAAATTGTTTTAGAAAGTTTACTTGCCGAATATAGGAATCAAAAATTATTTCAGGTGCTGTTTTTCCAGTCTGATTTCGTATTTCGCAATTTGCTCCATTTGACACTAAGTGTTTAATAATTTTCTTGTTAGTTCGATAATGAGAACGATCTGAACAGATATAATGGAGGGCTGTATTTCCATTAATATCTTGTTTATCTAGATTAGCTCCAGCATAGGTAAGAGTTTTAATAACCTCAAAATGCAAACGCAACTGTCCATTCCCTACGTACTTCATTAATGTGGATTGATTTTGGGGATTGATATTAGCATCAAGAGCATCTGGAGAAATTAAATTGTCTAACGCCATTAGTTTATATACCTTAGCAAAGGCTTTCATGATTGCTTTTTTTTCTGTAGATCGATTTAATTTTTCCACTACTTGATCATTCAGTCCATTTTTTGCTGCTATGTTTAAACAAATCGCTTCTGTGAACGTAGACCCTAAAGTCTTAAAAATAGCCGAAGCAATAAGAGAGATTTTACCCATAAAAGGTGAGCGGTTATCTTCTCGAGCACCTGGAAGTAGGGGGGCTGCTTCTTCAAGTCTTGGAATTATTGCAATAGCCATAAATTATACCATTTAGTTGTTAATTAATAAATATATTATACACTATTATATCTTTTTTTCAAATAAATTAAATATACAATATCTAAATAGTTTAGTTAAATTTCAGATAATTGGTTTTTAAGGAGTTACGGGCTTTAGAACATTTTAGAAAAGAAAAAGAACTAGCCTATTTTCTCCTCATTCATGATTTCAACTTCAGCATCTTCTTTTTCTCTAAACACTCTAGTTTGAATGGCTGATTATTTTTTCAAAGTGTTTGATGGTTAGTTAGTTAGAATTAGTGTAATCTATAGTAGACAAAATACGGGAGTTCTTGTAAAATAGAGAGTACAAAATAGAGGTGTTTATGTTCGAAGAGATCTTGAATATTCATCAAGAGGTGATGTCTCAAATTCCAACGGGCTTTAAGAGATATTTGTACCATCATATTAACTGGGATGCTAGAGGAATTGCCATTGTTGGGGATCGAGGAGTTGGGAAGACGACTATGATCTGCCAAAACCTATTAGAAAGATATCCATCGCCTGGAAAAGCCCTCTATTTATCAGCAGATCATATCTATGTGATTTCTTATGGACTTCTGGAAATAGCAAGTTATTTTTTCTCTCATGGGGGGGAGGCTCTTTTTATTGACGAAGTACACAAATATCCTGAATGGTCTTTTGAGATTAAGAATCTATTAGATACTTATAAGGATAAACAAATAGTCTTCTCCGCAAGCTCTTCTTTAGATTTGAATCGTAGTAAGGGAGATCTTTCTAGAAGAGTTGTCTACCATAGACTTCCAGGTCTTTCCTTTAGGGAATTTTTACAGCTTTCAAAGAATATAGATTTTTCTTCCATTACCTTAAATGATATTTTACATAACCATGTTGAGATTGCATCCAAAATGAATTCTTTTCCGGTATTGCAATACTTTGATGAATATCTGAAGTATGGCTACTATCCCTTCTTTTTGGAAGGAACCCGAGACTATTTATCTAAAGTTACCAATGTGATCGAAAAGGTGCTTTTTGAAGATGTTGCTGTTGTCTACAATTTAAAACAAACGACATTGCCTGTTTTGAAAAAAATTTTGTGGCTTGTTGCAACTTCAAATGGACTTATCCCTAACATTGATAAGATTAGTAAAAATATAGGCATCTCAAGAGAGATGGTCTATAACTGCATAGAGTATTTATGTAGCGCAGGGCTCTTGAATGATCTCTATCCAGCAGGGAAAGGAAATAATTTAATTCGAAAGCCTGGAAAAATCTTTCTAGGTAATGTCAATTTACTTCACGCTATTAATGGCTCATTAAAGTTAGAAGCAGATGTAGGCGGTGTACGAGAAACTTTCTTCGCAAATCAGTTAACTTCTATGCATAAAATTGCTCTCCACCATAAAAGGGATTTTTTGATCGATGAAAAATGGATTATGGAGATAGGAGGATCAGGCAAAACAAAGAGACAAATTAAGGGAGAAAAAGACGGTTTTCTTATTTTAGATAATATGAAAATGGGTTTTGGAAATAAAATTCCTCTCTATCTATTTGGTTTTTTATATTAAAAAAAAGCCCGCAAGAAGATTCCTTGCAGGCTTTAAAGAAGGAAGAGAAGATTACTTCTCTTCGTCCATGATTTCAACTTCAGCATCTTCGATATCTTCTTCTTTTTGTGAAGAAGAGGCTGATGGTCCAGCTGCAGCTTCTGGGCCTTGTGGTCCTGCAGCACCTGCAGCAGCGCCTGCTTTTTGAAGCGCTTCGCCGATCTTCTGCATGCTGTTTTGAAGCTCGGATGTTCCTGCTTTCATAGCATCGAGATCATTTGCTTCCGATGCTTTTTT
>JAJFML010000081.1 GCA_021772195.1 Chlamydiota bacterium
TTGTAATAAGGGGTTTTTATCCGGACAAAAATCAGGATCTAAGGTTTTAGCCACAAGGTCTTCAAAAAAATACCACCTAAACAGAAAAGTAGAAAAATGAGGATTCAAACACTCACCTGCTATGATCACCTCAACATTGACAAATCTTTTTTGATCAGAATCAAATTTAGGTAAGATTTTTCCTGCAGAAAAATAGTTTCCTCTAAGTAAATCACATCTAGCTTCTGGAGAGAAAAGAGCATCTCTTGTGCCAGAAAAATGGATCTCTCCCCACTCACTCTTCCTAAAAATATGTGGAGATATACCCTTGGAAAAATCGGATAAAGTAGCGAGGTTTTCTACAGTTTTAGGCCTATTTTCATCTGCATAATCTCGGGATGATAGATTTGCTACTAGCTTAAGATGACCTTCCTTTGGGGTCTTTAGATTTAGAAAAAAAGCCTGACCTACCTCATGAAGTCTCAAAACGGGTGATCCTCTTTTTTCCGGATCAAGGTCTCTTCCTTTATTGTATGCCCACAAGAGAGAGAGAGCTCCCGTAGATACTACTGCAGTACAAAAACTGCCTATTGCTCTTGCTGCCATCTTTTACTCCAAAAAGTTAGAGAGTTTAAAAGAGAGCACTCTTTCAGACAATTAAAACCTCTGATATAGATAAGTATTATGAAAGCAATGGTTTTAGAAAAATATGGCTCACCTCTGAAATTGAAAGAGGTTCCCTCTCCCGAGCCGGGTGAAAGAGAGATTCTCATCAAGGTAAGCGCATGCGGCGTATGCAGAACCGATTTGCATATTGTAGATCAGGAGCTAGACGGCGCAAACCTGCCCCTCATTTTAGGTCATCAAATTGTAGGAAAGGTAGAAAAATTAGGAAGGGGCGCAAATCGATTTAAGGTGGGAGAAAGAGTAGGTGCTCCTTGGCTGGGAAATAGCTGTCATACTTGTGAATTTTGTACATCGAACCGAGAAAACCTCTGCGACAAACCCACTTTCACCGGCTACACAAAAAATGGAGGCTTTGCAGAGTATGCATGCGTTCATGAGGATTATCTTTTAAATATTCCCGATCACTATGACGATTTGCATGCAGCACCCCTTCTTTGTGCAGGATTGATTGGCTACCGAGCTCTTAAACTCTGCGAGGCGAAAAAGAGCATCGGCTTCTATGGATTTGGCTCCAGTGCTCACCTTCTCATTCAAGTAGCTATAAACTTTGGTCTAGATGTCTATGTCTTCACAAGACCGGGCGATGAAAAGAAGCAAAAATTCGCTCTTTCCATGGGAGCTAAATGGGCAGGAGGTTCCAATCAGATGCCACCTATTCTTCTCGATGGAACTATTATCTTCGCCCCAACAGGCGATCTCTATGTAAGCGCGCTCAAAGCTTCAAAGAAAGGAAGTAAAGTCATCTCTGCAGGCATTCATATGTCAGATATTCCCTCTTTTCCTTATTCACTTCTCTGGGGAGAAAGGTCTATCTCCTCCGTTGCAAATTTAACGAGAGAAGATGGAAAGGAATTTATGGAGCATGTTTTAAAGAGCCCCATTGAGTGCATCATTAGCTCTTTTAAGCTTGAAGATGCAAATGAGGCTCTAGATGCTATTTACAAAGGCTCTGTAGATGGTTCTGTTGTTCTAACCCTCCAATAAGATCCTTTGAATCAGCTTTTTTCGAAAAATAACAGCCCTCTCTTCAGAGATTAGGTGCTCTTCATTCAAATCAAAATAGGCTTCTTTTACTCCCATTGAAAATCTTGAAAAAATGTCACAAGAGACTCCTTCTTTTTTCTTTAAAATTTTTGTATCATGAATTGCGTATGCAAAACATGTGTAGAAACCAAAAGTTTGGCGCTTCTGGCTAGGATAGTAAACGGTAAAGTTCTTTCTAAAATACCTAGCAATATCTTCCAAAGGATAATCGTTTTGAGCCGAGTCATAAAGATAGAGGGAATCTGAAAAAATCCCCCTCTCATAGACCACAGCATAAACGTGTGCTCCAAAAGAAAGCTTATCAAAAATACTATCTTGCACAATCGCTACTCGAGAAGAGAGCATATGAGTTGAATCAATAAACTGAGAAAAGGCCTTTGCATTTCCTATCACAGGGACCAAAACCCTGTCTATCTGAAGAATTTTCTCAATTCCTCTCAATGTTAGACCATAGGTTACATGCTCTAGCGTAAAAGACCATCCACGACCAGAGAGACCATTTGCTGGACCTATAAATTCTTTAAATTTGGGGAATTTTTCAAAAAAAGCATTGAACGAATCTAAAAAGTCTTTTCCTTTTAGATCATTGCTTCTTTCAACTAGCTCATTTACGCCAAACTAATGCTTGGGAGACAGTTGATTTAGCATGAAGCTGAATATTTGTAGACATACGTACCTCCAGGTTGTTTGGATGAGTAACATCATAAAGAAAATATTAATATTCACCAAGACAAAATAGAGATTTTCTGATACATTAGTTACATGAAAATATGCATAATAGATACTCAAGATCTTATAAAAGCAGAGATTGCAAAATCCAAGCTGGAAAGTTTGAATATCCCCTGCGAACTCAGAACAAACGATGCAGGAGGGAGTCTTCCTCATTTAGGCTTTTCTGAAGGCATTAAGCTCTATGTGTTTGAAGAAGATCAGATGCGCGCAATTCAAGAAATAGCAGAGCCTCCGGCTAAATAGCCCGTAGTCCAGGCATTTTGAAAATTGAAGCCGCCAGTTACTCCATCAATATCTAAAACCTCGCCGCAAAAATAGAGTCCCTTTGTAAACTTACTTTCCATCGTCTTAAAATTTACCTCTGAAAGAGTAATACCGCCGCACGTAACAAATTCCTCTTTATTCGTTGTCTTTCCCTTAGCCTCATATCGATCTCGTTTGAGCACATCAAAAAGTTTTGAGGTTGAGCTCTTGCTAAGACTCCCCAATAGGACATCAGAAAAGCCAGATCTTTCAAGTAAAGCTCTCCATAAACTTTTAGGAAGTGCAGTTAACTTCGTATTGATTAATCGTTTTTTAGGGTGAGCGCTCCTTTGAAGATCAATTTCAGACTGAAGTGCACTTTCTAACTGATCTGGAATCCAATCAACCTGGAGCGCAACATGATACTCTTTCTCAGCTAGAAGTCTTGCTCCAAACGCGGAAAGCTTAAGAGCTGCTGGTCCGCTAAATCCAAAATGAGTGATAAGAAGAGGCCCTGTCTGTTCGAGCTTACCTATTTTGAGATTTGCAATAGTTGCTACTCCTGACAATTCTTTTAATGAAAAGGAAGGGATGTTAAAGGTGAAAAGTGAAGGAACGGGAGTTTGGATGCTGTGCCCTAAACCTCTTGCTAAATCGTGTCCTAATTTTGAGCTTCCAGTAGCTAATATCACTCTATCTACAAAAACTTTTTCTCCCATATGAAGCTCAAATCCAGCTCCATTTTTCTGGATCGATTCCAGCTTTGTTTGCAGGCATATTTTCACGCCTAATCTCTTCGCCTCGTTTAAAAAGCAATCGATAATGGTTTCAGAAGTATTGGTGACGGGGAACATCCTGCCATCTTCCTCTGCTTTTAGATCAACAGCCCTCTCTTTGAACCACTGGATGGTGTCTTTTGGTCCAAATGTATGAAAAGGCCCTAGAAGCTCGCGATTTCCTCTAGGATAGTTTTTAACAAGCTCTCTTAGATCAAAGCATGCATGGGTAACATTGCACCTACCTCCGCCAGAAATGCGCACTTTGCTAAGAAGCTTTGCTGTTCGCTCAAAAAGGAAGACTTCTGCTTTGGGATAGCGCTCTTTTGCACGGAGCGCTGCAAAAAATCCTGCAGCACCGCCTCCAATCACCGCAATCTTCATCTTCTGCACCAGCAATCGGTTAAATGGTCATCGACAAGGCCTACTGCTTGCATATAAGCATAGATAATAGTGGATCCCACAAAAGACATTCCCCTCTTCTTCAAATCTTTTGATATGACATCACTGATTTCGGTTTTAACAGGGATTTGGCTAAAGTTTTTCCAAGAATTGATAATGGGCGTGCGATCTACAAATTCCCAAAGGTAGTTCGAAAATGAACCACACTCCTCCTGAATTTTCAGAAAAGCTATTGCATTTTTCCTAGCGCTAAAGACCTTTAGACGATTTCGGATGATCTTTGGATTTAAAAGGTGCTTTTCGAGCTCATCGTCTGACATAACAGATACTTTTTGGGGATCAAAATGGTGAAAGAGCTGCAGATAGGCGTCCCTTTTTCGAAGAACTGTATCCCAGCTAAGCCCAGCTTGCGCTCCTTCCAAAA
>JAJFML010000082.1 GCA_021772195.1 Chlamydiota bacterium
CACATAAACTTTAGCTTGTCCGATTGCTTCTGTGGGGTATCTCATATCTTTGCAGGCATCTGTAATGACGGAAATGCCATCTGCATCTCCTAGCTCTCTCCTATAGATAGCAATCAGGGTATTATGATTTGTACCATGAGCATTAAGTGGTGGAATGTCGATAGGTCTTTCATTCATTTTATCCCAGTTAATCCGTGTGGGGGCAACTCTACAGATGACTTTTCCTGCAAGAAAAAGGGCGAGAGATGGGATAAATAGGTAGGTTGCAGCGAAGATAACTGCAGCGGTTCGAATAATTTTTAAATTGAGATCAAATCCCACGATACCTGAAACAGTATTTAGTACGATATAATTAAAGGGAGACTTTAACAATTCACCTGTTTGGTTTATTAGGCTAGGCGAGCAAGAATTAATGTTAATAGGGTTTTCCATGTCCTTCCTTTTAATTAAAAAAAAATAATAGCAACTATTATAATTATGTCACGATATAAGTGCACCACTTTTCTCTTTTAAGGTTTTTTTTGGGGAAAAGAAAAAAAAGATTTTTGAAATATATAAAAATTGTTAACTTGTTTGTTTTTTTTGCCAAAATTTTAAGGGTGTATGGCTGGAAATTTTCATGATGAGGTTCTTAAGTTGATGAGTGTGGAGATGCAGGGAATAAACACCTCCTCTTCAAAAGATTTTTTATCAGAGATAGAGTCCTATCAAAACTTTCAAAAAGATGAGACTTGCTTAGAAAAAGCCCTTCTTAGCAGTGTGAGTATTGAAGATTTTGAAACACTAAATCTCGGCGCTCACCTGTTTCCTAAGATGTTTCGAGGTCTTCCCAGGTTTTACGATAGAAATGATCCAGCAATCTCTCAAGTCAAGCCTCACTTCAAAAATTTCCTATCACTGAAAAGGCAGTATATCGATAAAGCGCTCATGCATCTCTACCAAGATGTTGTGGTGGAAAAAGCCCATATTACGATTTTAACCTGGGTAATGAATGATGGTTTGGGAGATTTCTTCGCTAGCGTGGAGATTGCTAAGTTAATTAAGGAAAGCATACCTCAGCTAGATGTTCACCTAATCACTTTTCTGCCTAAAGATATCTCTTATGAGTTCGAGAATATTATTTGGCATCCTATTCGTTATAAAGATAAAAAAGACCTTAAACTGTCTCTTTTTGATGACGACCACATCAAAATTCTAAAAGACTCTTCCTATATTCTGCAGACGCCGACTTTTTTTCCAGAGACTCCAGAGTTAGAAGAGAAAATTGGGCGCAAAATTGATTCCTTAGGTGAATATGGTTTTATCGATTCAAAGGCTTTTAATCCGAAAACGGGAAATAGGTCCTTAGGTCTTCATTTTTTAGAAAAGGGCATTCCTACCCTGAAACCTAAAAAACTTCAAAAAGAAGATCTTTTTCAATTAGAGATTAGGCAGAAGCTTTTTGAAAAAACGAGAATAAATGAGAAGCACATTGAGAAATATCTAGAAAAGAGAAGGTTTAATTTAGCTTATCTCCATTCGATGAGAGGCACGGAGATATATCTTAACATAGTCTTAAAAAAGAGAGCGAAAGATACTCTTGATCTTGACTTTGTCTTTCCTGATGGAGCCCCTTTAATCGAGTTTCTTGAAAAGAAAAATCCAGAAGAGTTTTTTCGCCGGTATGCAATAAGAGAGGTTTTAGTCCAATTTGATGGGAAAGAGTACCATTTAGAAGTGCAAAAGAAAGGGAAAAGGATTCGCTTTTTTTGTGAAGAGAAGCTTTCCAATAAAGATTTTCAAACGTTTGTACTATTAAGCCAGGATCTAGTGGGAATTAGAGGTAATCGCTCATTTTCTGAGGTGGTATCCTATAATAAGCCCTATTTCTCTGATGCTCCCTATCACAGCAAATACTTTCTTAAAGATCTTTCGGCAGTAGCTGAGTACTATTTATCGGAATATCCAACAGCTGCCAGCTTTATCTCCCTCTTTTTCAAAAACATCCGAAAAAAAAGATCATCGGAGCTCTATGTAGAAGAGGAGTTCTTTCAAAAAAGCCAGGATCTCTCAAATAAGGCAGCATCTCTCTTTTTAGATCCATCGACAGCTAAGGGCATATGTGTGCTAAACAAGATTTTGGCTAAGTATTTTTCTGCAAATTCGTTTCTTGTCTCCATGGTGAAAAGGGGTGTATTGCATCACCAAATCCCTGCTATTAAAGAATCTGAGAAAAGTCTTCTTTTAGAATTCTTTAATAACGAAATTTCATTCGTTAGTTTAATTAACGAGATCTCTTTAATTATTATTCCTTATAAAATGTAACTGTTTTATAATCCCTATTAGGGGGTTAGTTATGCAAGAAGAGCTGGTTGTGCTGATTCGTGAGCTTGCAAGGCTTTTGCATATCTATTCAAAAGATCCAGATAGGGAAGGGGTGAAAGCTGCTATTCAAGAGCTTACGGTCCGGCTTGAGAAAATTGCTATTCCACTATCTAGTAGTGTAGCTAAAGATGCTGCCAGCTTGAAAGATCTAGCAAAAGCTTATCTAGAGAATCCCTCAAAAGAGTTTAAAGATAGTGTATCAGAGAAAATTCTTAGATTAACCAGTGAAACAAGAGAGATGTAGAGATGGGAGATTTTGGTAAAAGAGGGAAGTTTTTCCAGAAGAAGGTGACCGAAACTCATTTTATGAATCTGGCAAAGAAGATCCGCGAGGAGATTTTTTCTGATTCTAAGACGCTTTTTCTAGATCCCGACTTAAAAAAACGGTGCAGGGCGTTTAATGACCTGAAAAACCTAAAAAATAAATATCAAATGACTTTTGATGGTCTTAGTATCGACCGGAAGAAGAAGCTTATTACAGCGATTGATCTTGATGATCGAAAGATCGATAACGCTATGAGAGATGCTAAAGTGGTTCCTTATCTAGATACTTGTATTGGTCATGTCCCACTGTTAAATGATATCACAGGGGAGCCCTTTACTCTTTTAGATTATCTTCAAGATAAAGACTATCTCTCCAACAAGATGGTCACATTTGAGATTCACTTGCACGAATATAGTGTGGGAATGCTGCTTGAACTTCTTCCTGGTATCAATGATCCGGAACTAATAGAGGCACTGGAGGGGAGTACTTCTCCTCATAAGCATCTCATCTTTTCTACTGATAATATTCAGTATGACCTAATAAAAAATCAGCATACAGGTCTCCATATTGTGGGCAAGTGCCTGTTGAAGAATCTATCTCACCAAGTTAAATATGAGATCCCTCAAAACCATGTCCCAGGCGACATTAATTGGGAGATCGATAGAATTTTGAGGGAAAAACCATGAAAGTAGGCGAAGGAAAAAATCCAGCACCATCCCAGGGGCCAAACCCCGCAGAAGATCTGCAAAAAGGCATTAAAACATTCAGACAGTGTCTGCGTGAACATGAAAAGGCAATGACTTCTGAAGAGAAGGGGGCTTGTCAGAGACGGATGCAAAGTTCCATGTCAATCATGGATTTTGCAGCTCAGGGCATGAAAAAAGAGACCCGTGTTCAGGAGCAAAAGGTGAGGAAAGACTACGATGCCTTTACTCAAAATCCATCCAAGAACAATGCCTCTATCTTAGAGCATGACCTAAATACTTTGAATGAGAGCCTTAAGCATTAGGCTCAAGCTCTTAAATATATTTCAACGCAAAGGCGCAAAGAGAAAAATCTACACTGGGTCTTTTTGAAGAAAACCAAGCTTCAAAAAGGCCTCTTTTAAATCCGCATTATCACTTTTATCAAGGGCGCCGGACGAATCTAGCCAGGTTACGTAGTTTGATGGCACATCCTTCAGGTGCTTGCCTTGGTGTTTTCCAAAAGGCATGCGGCTGATTATTTGGGGTTTTGACATGAGATCTAAGACCTCTTCAAAGGGAAGGTCATCGATCATAAGGGAGAAAACCTTGTGGAGGATGATCACGTCATCAAGTGCTCGGTGGGCATTATTTTGTTCGATGCCATAAATCTCTCGCAAAAATTGAAGAGCATGGCGTGGTAGATCGGGACGGAACCTTCTGGCCCATTTCAAGGAGTCAAGGGTCCGTAATTTTGGGAAGGTGAGGCCGGCATTTGTGAATTCAATCTCCATGAAGGGAAGATCAAATGCATCGTTGTTGTGCGCAATTAGAACGATATCACCTGAGCAGAAGTCTACAAATTGCTCAGCTACGGTTCCAAAATCAGGTGAGTCTTTTACCATATCATCTGTGATGTGGTGAATCTGGCTGGCCTCAAGAGGGATCGGTCTTCCTGGGTTGATCAGCATTTCAAAGGTGCGATTTTCCTCAGGGTCAAAAGCTGCAAGTTCAATGATTTTATCTTGATTCGGTCTAATTCCCGTAGTCTCAGTGTCGTAAAAAATAGGTCTAAAAGCCATAACAATCCTCATTCGAAAAAAAATGAATTTAATCTGATTCTCCCACGAATACAAGGTTTTTTTGAGCTGAGGTTTTAATTTTATTCTGCATCTGTGGTATAAAGTACTCTTTTAAAGATCGATCCTAGGGATATTTATGACAAAGTTTTTTCTTTTCTCGCTCATGATTAGTGCCTTAACTCTCACAGGTTGTTTTCAGGCTTATAGTGATAGTGATGATGATTTTAATACGATTCCTGTGACGAATAACCCCAATATTGTGCCATCTCACGGCTCTGGCCTTCCGGGAATGCCGAGTGCGCCCATTAGATAATTGATTTTTTAATTTAACCTATTAATAATGAAGAGAAGCGGACTCTTTTACACTATATAATATATGACCAAGCCACAATATCACTATTATCAATGCGACACGGATAAGCTGCTGTCTGAAATCAACAATGATACCCTGATAGCAGATCTTAAAAAGATGCTCTTAATCCGTAATTTTGAAACAAGGGCCGAATCTGCCTATCAGCAAGGGAAAATCGGTGGATTTTACCATGCATACACTGGGCAAGAAGCGATACAGACCGCTGCCATGCGTGTGATGGGAGATCAGAATTGGTGGACAACGACCTACAGATGTCATGCACTCGCTCTTCTTCTGGGAGTCACTCCTAATGAGGCGATGGCTGAGCTCTATGGAAAAGTCACAGGGAATGCGAAGGGTAGAGGTGGCAGCATGCACTTCTACCATGAAAAAATGCTTGGCGGTTTTGGTATTGTAGGAGGTCATGTTCCCGTTGCAGCAGGCGCTGCATTTGCTTTGAACTATCTTGGACAGGAAAATCTCGCATCGATCTGCTTTCTCGGTGATGGGGCGGTTGCTCAAGGCGCTTTTCACGAAACCCTCAATCTAGCATCTCTTTGGAGCCTTCCTTGTATTTTTGTGATTGAAAA
>JAJFML010000083.1 GCA_021772195.1 Chlamydiota bacterium
AGGGAGGTGAAACCTGAAAAAGCAAGCTCATGTGGATTGAGAGAGAGAAAATCGAGAGGAAAGTGGTCAAGGTCAAGACTAACTGTACTCTTTTCAGGCGTAATATCTGCTTTTGCGTGAAGAGAAGAGTCTGACATAGAAATATCAAAGTCGGTCAGATGCATCTCATCTGGGTTGAGGGTAAACTGCGCAGGGTGAGTCAAATCAAAAGAGTAAGAAAATGCATGTCCTGAAAATGACTGAAAATCAAAAAGGTAGTCCTCGTTTTTAATCCTCCAAAAACCTGATAAGCTTAATTCAACAGGCTCCTGCCAGTTACCAAAAGCTGTGATTTTAAAGGGCCAAGTATCGGAAAAAGTTGACGTCTCAAAGGTGAGATCATTTAAAAGGATTCCTCTATAAAAGAGGTTATAGATATTGGAGGTAAGAGTCATATTCTTGCCTATTATGCTGCTATCGATACGAGCTTCGTCAAAGTGCATCTCGGAGTAGAAAAAATCGTAGACGTGTGTATTCAGATCAATTCGCTGAGAGTTTTCTTCCGCATAGAGAAGAGCGTCACCTTCTACCCCACCGAAGAAAGGAAGTTTTGGGAAAATCGTTTGAAGCAAACTTAAGTTATCGATTCTAAAATGGGAGTGACCTTTTAAGAGGCCGTCACCTCCAATTGTCATCTCTCCAGAAAGATCGGCATAGTTAGACCCAAGGAAATAATCTGTCAAAGTCAGCCTTTCATTTAACTGCCAACTAAATTGAGCGTTTGCTCCCCAAAGTTGGTCGTAAAATTTGGAATCAACGGTCATATTTCCAGTAAAAAGCTCATTTTGATAGAGGCCATTTAGGTTTCCTTCGATATTTGTCATTGGATAGTTATCAATATTCAAATAGTTGGAATCAAAGACCATATTTAGAAGTAGACCTGTAGGATCTGTGTTTGCTGTGATTTTTGCTTGGATCTTACCATCTAGAGTGACGGGACTAATGGAGTTAAAATGCGATAGGTTATGGGTATCTAAATCAAATTCCGCTTTTTGGAAACTGAGTTCATTGTCGAAGTAGACATCTCCGCCTAAATCGAAATTTTGATTGAGAACTTGGAGTTTTCTGAGTTCAAATGAATGGTCGGTTTTTAGGTGAATAGATGAGGCGAAAAACCAATCATTTTTTAAGAGATGCTCTTTTATAAGAGTCTTATCACTTGCAAGGTTAGAGATGTCGCCAACTAAATAGCCTTGGATGGTTTCAGATGAGTTACTGGGGTTGAAGATGAGGTCTGAAAAGGACTGAAAGCTGCCGTGAAGGCGAATACGAAGGCGGGTAGAAAAATCCATGGGAAGTGAAATGAATGGCTCGAAAAATGCAGACGTTTTGGAGTTCACTCTACATAAGACTTTAACATTTTCGCCTCTTGTCGATTTCAGATCGAGGGTAAGGGAGCTATTTATGAACTTCTCTCTTGTTACAGTAGTATTAAAAAAGACCTTTTCTCCTTTTCGCGCAAGTCTTAGGCGCCCCTCTGAATTGAGTGTGATCTTCTTGTTTTCGTATGGGAAAGTGAGATTTTCTATAGTGAATTTTTTGATATATAAAGAGATAGGAAGCTCCAGATCGTCCTTGATAAAGGTCTTTTCTCCTGGAGATTTAGGAATATATTCAACATTTCGTGCTCTCAAAGATCTAAGAGCGAGCTTTTTTTCGAGCATCCGAATCAAATAGGGGCGAAAACTAACAATGTCGATTTTAAGTAGATCGCCGGATGCCATTTCGATAGTTACATCTTGCATCTCCCACAAAAAGGGGAGAAGCCCCCCCATCTTTTTGAAAGAGACTTTTGTATCGGAGTAAGAGAGGGATGTGCGAAGAGCCGAGACAAACTTTTCTTTGCCAATAGGCGTTTGCAAAAAGACAGTAAGTGCGCCAATTAGAATCGAGATCAAGATGATGACGATCAAGATAATTCTAGAGATAGTATAGAGTCTTTTCTTCAAAAGGTTTGTCCTATGCTGATGTAGGTTCTATAAAATGGATCAAAGGGCCTTGGATCTATCGGAAAACCAACGTCTACCCTGAGTGGACCAAAAAAGAGAAAATAGCGCAAGCCTACACCTGCAGATTTAAGCCATTTTCCTTCCAGAACTGGGTAAGGTTTTTTCGTCACATTTCCAATATCGTAAAAGCCAACTAGTCCAATTTTTTCTGTGAGTCTCAAGCGAAGCTCTGCCGTGCCGTAGAGGGCACCTCTCCCTCCTGTGGGATTGCCATCAGAGTTGAGGGGGCTCACCGTTTTAAAACGATAGCCTCTAAGCTCTTCGTCCGACCCGCCTAAAAAGCGTTTATTCATCGGAAGTGAATTGAGTCCTGCGCCTACTATAGATCCTGCTTGTGCGCGCAGGGCTAAAACGACTCTATTTGAAGGGTCTAAGGGATGATAGGTAGAGAGCGTTAGAGTTTGACGGATAAAACTAATCTTTTTGTGGGAAATGGCTTGATATGGCGTCGAGAAATAGGTAAGGATGATGCCCGATAATGGATTTAATATGTTTTCAACATGGGCAAACTGGTAAAATATGGGAAGAGCAAGAAGGGTATATTTTTGATCGCGAATGCTTTTGGTAACGTCGATATATTCTGCTCGAACACCAATGTTTAGTATCTCTTCCGTTCGGATCTTTCGATCTACGCGGTTTTCAAATGCGAGCGTCTGTGCTACATACGGAGTGACATGTTCACGAGAGTAAGTGCCTTGCATCACGTAGAATTGATCCATCCTAAGGAAGTCAGGAATGGTATAGGTCATCACACCTGCTGAGTAGATTCGGGAGATATTTGCATTGAGGCTTAATCTTTGACCCATCTTGAAGAGGTTGCGGTTTTCCCAAGAAATAACTGCGCCAAAACCATCTAAAGTTGCGAAAGAGCCGCCCAGGCTTACGCTTTTGTGCTTTGTCTCGGAGAGCTGGAGCTTCATAGGAAGCTGCCCTGCTGCATCTAAAACAGGTGCATGTGAGATGAGAACGGAGCTGAAAAGATCGGTGTCGATCAAGAGTCTTTGCGTCTCTTGCAAGAGCTCTTCATTGTAGATCTCACCCTCTTTCCATTGGATCTTTCTTGCAATGAACTTGGTGTTGACATCTTTGAGCCCACTAATTGTAAGGGGACCAAAGCGAGAAAGAGGGCCAATGTCAATACATAGGTGCACGCGCACTTTTTTCTCTGCGTTATCGACTAAAACCTCCTTAGAGGTGATCGCTGCTAGTGGAT
>JAJFML010000084.1 GCA_021772195.1 Chlamydiota bacterium
TGCAAATGCTGAACATCCAATAGATGGGGTGAGATCTGATAGGGGTGAAATTGATCTCACAAACAAGAGAGATATTGGCATAGGATATTTTCCAAAAAAGCAGGCGGAAGAGATTAGGGAAAAAAGGGCTGAATATGCTCCAAAAAAGGGGAGGGTCTTTGTCTATGTTGGAGGTGCAAACGAAGTCTATTATGAGAAAGCCTTTCCACACTTTATCAACCTTCTTTCAAGTGTGATTTCTAAAAGAGGTGACCTTTTAGAAGATGTGACAATCTATCTTCAGCAGCATCCAAGAGCAAGAAGTGAGGGAAATATCGATGCAGAGCTGGCAAATATGGTTTTAAAAGATAGGGAAATTCCTAATGGATTACGATTTGAGATTTCAGATCTACCAACAACAGATGCAATAGCACGAGCAGATGGTGTGTTTTACTATCAAACGAGTATGAATGCACAATTTGCCTTTGCAAGAGTGCCTTTAATTGTGCAGGTAGCGCATGAGACCTATGAGGATCTTCTCATTCGCTCGGGTTATTTAAGCGTAACTACCGAAGATGCTCTTATTGAGCTCTTATCTAATGGTACATCACCTGGAACTCCAAGCTTTTTGGAAAAAGAGTTAGGAATAAAAGAGGATTGGGCGGACCGTTTATATGAAGCATTGGTAGGTCAATGATCTTTCTATCGATTGACTGGAATCCAAAACGTGAAATTTTTGTAATTCCTTATTTAGATATTCCTATTGTTTGGTATGGAGTTATTTTTGCTTTTGGATTTGCCGTCTCCTACTATATTTTTACCTATCACCTTAGAAACTATCTTCTCAATTTCCCTACCTTTACTGAAAAAATGATCCGTAATGAGGATTGGGTTTTAAAGCAATTTGTAAAACCCAAAAATAAGAGAATTAAGAGTGCTGTAAATTGGATTTCCAAAGAAGCTAGTTTTATAAAACGCTTTACGCCTTCCAAAATGGTTAACTCTTTTAACAAGGCGATATCAAGCACATTTTTTGAAGAGATGAAAGATGATTTTCGAAAAGGAAAGTTCTCTTTTCTTTTTAAATTACCGTGTGTGAAAGAAAAAGAAAAGGCGGGTGCTAGGTTAGTTCTTGATCAGATGTTTTCTTCGGGGTTTTTCACGATAAAGCAGGTTGTTTGTAAAATCACAGATCGCTTTGCTGTTTACATTATTGTTGCAACTGTACTGGGTGCAAGATTGGGACATTTAATCTTTTATGAGCCTCCCTCCTACTATCTCAAAAACCCCCTAATCATTTTACAGACTTGGAAAGGGGGGCTTTCCTCTCATGGGGGCGCGATCGCTATTATAATAGCGGTCTTTCTCTTTTCCAAATGGGTGAGAAGGTATTCTGATCATTTGGACTGGATTCAGCTCCTTGATTTGATAGCTATTCCTACGGGATTTGTTGCAGGTTGTATTCGAGTGGGGAACTTTTTTAATCAGGAAATTTTAGGAACTGTGACATCTCTTCCTTGGGCTGTTAGCTTCGGAAACCCCATCGATGGCTCTATGCCAGGTGTTGCTCGCCATCCGGTTCAGCTCTACGAGGCTTTTTTCTATTTTTCAGTTTTTGTGTTAATCTTTTTTTTAGCCAAGAGAACGCGAATTTTTCTAGATAGAGGAAAGATCATCGGTCTCTTTCTTACGCTCATCTTTACTTTCCGCTTTTTTGCAGAGTACCTTAAAGTGGAGCAGAGTAAGTTTTTGCAAAGTGATTTTTTGACAATGGGTCAAATCTTAAGTATTCCTATGGTTATTATTGGTTTTCTCTTCTTGTTTTTAGGTAACCATTCAAGGTATAATAAGATTTTACAATGATTATTACAGGAGGTTTGTTGTGAATAACGCATTTATCGCTGGACACTTGGGTGCAGATCCTGAAACAAAATTTACTTCGGGTGGACAAAAAGTTACAACTCTTCGAGTAGCTGCAAAAGCTAGACGTGGTGGAAAAGATGATACAATCTGGTGGCGCGTAACTCTTTGGGGTGATCAATTTGACAAGATTATGCCCCACTTCAAAAAAGGCAGCTCGATTATGGTAAATGGTGAGCTTGCAAAGCCGGAGATTTACAATGATCGCGAAGGCAATCCTCAAGTTTCTATGAATGTTACAGCTTTTAGCATTCACTTTAGTCCTTTTGGTAAAGTTGAAAGAGATCAGGCTCCTGTGCAACAAAGTACTCAGAGAATGGCTCAAACAGCCTCTATGCCAGCTGCGTCTTCGTCTTACATGCAACCATCTGCACCTCAAGACACAAGCAGCTCTTCTTTTGATGACGAGGTTCCCTTTTAATGGACGGACAATCTTTTTCTAAAAGAAAACAGGCGGATGTTTTATTTGTTCCTTGCTGGCAGGGTAAAAACCCTACTCTCGCATGCAAGGAACCGCTTTTAAATTTTGTGAAGGAGGCTATTTCATCTGGTGACTTCACAGGAAAAGCTGATAGTACATGTCTGGTCTATCCTAAAGGCTCCAAAGAGAAGCGTATTCTTCTTCTTGGCCTTGGAGAGAAAAGAAAAGTCTCTATGGAACAACTTCGTAAGTCTTATGCTACAGCTGTAAATGTTTCTAGAGTGAAACACAAGGCACATGCTGCAAACGTTCTTTTCCCAGAAGTGAGCTCTCTAAATAGAGAGAAGCTTGTTCAAGCTATTTGTGAGGGACTCTTACTTGCAAACTACGAATTTTCCGAACTGAAAGGGGAAGGATCTAAAAATGATTCACCTCACCTTTTTAAATCATTTTCATTAATAGGACTTGATAAGGAAGATTTATCTATAGCAGCAAAAGCAAAAGACCTCATCCAAAGCGTCTATCTTGCGCGTGATGTTGTCAATAAAAACGCAGACGAAATGACGCCTCAAAAAATTGTATCGGTTGCAAAAGAGATTGCAAAAAGAGAAAAGGCTGTCAGAGTCACAGTAATGGGTAAGAAAGAGCTCGAAAAAGAGGGGCTCGGTCTTCTCTTAGCAGTTGGAAGAGCATCAATTCCCGATCCTCTGCTCATCTCTATCCACTATGATGGAGATCCTGATTCTAAAGAAAGTATTGCGGTTGTAGGAAAAGGTATTACCTACGATACAGGCGGACTTAGTCTAAAACCTACCCCTTCTATGCTTGGTATGAAAAGCGATATGGGCGGAGCAGGTGCTGTTCTTGGAATCATCGAGGCTGCAGCTAAACTCAAGATAAAAAAGAATCTAATTGGCGTCATACCATCTACTGAAAACTCAATTGGTTCAAAAAGTTATAAAATTGGTGATGTCTATACTGCTTACAATGGTAAGACAGTCGAAATTACCAATACAGATGCAGAAGGTAGGCTCGCACTTGCAGATGCCCTTTCTTATACTGCTAAAAACTATAAGCCAGCGATGATGATCGATTTAGCTACGCTGACAGGAGCATGTGTTGTCGCACTCGGTGAGCAATATTCTGCCCTCTTTACCTCGAATAAAGCAATTTTGAAGGGAATGGAAAAAGCATCGCTTGAGACAGGCGATCTTGCTTGGCCACTCCCTCTTCATGCAGATTATATGCGCATCTTAAAATCTGATTTTGCAGATTTTTCAAATTCAGGAACAAGAGAGGGGGGCTCGATTACAGCAGCTCTCTTTCTTCAGGAATTTACCGATGGTATTCCTTGGGCGCATCTTGATATTGCAGGACCTGCCTTTCCAAGTAAGCCTTTTGGGTATAATCCTAAAAATGCAACAGGTGCAGGAGTTCGACTCCTTGTCGAATTCCTCGAAAAGTTTGCATTAAGCGAGCTTGGATGATGATGAAACAGTCTTGGGAGGTGACTGTGACAGGGGAGAAGCTCGGCTCATACCTTAGAGGTAAGCTGGGGGTCTCCCTTCGCGAGATCAAGCGGATCTTAGAAGAGAACCATCTTAAACGAAATGGTAAGGTTGAGCGCTATGCATCGACCGTTCTTCAAAAAGGAGATCTTTTAGCTCTTGCAGCTATTCAGAAAGCCCCTTCTACTCAGGTTCTATTTGAGGATGATTACCTCCTTTTGATTAACAAACCAAAAGGCATTGTATCTGAGGCGAAAAATTTCCCCAAATATCATCTTGTTCACAGATTAGACAAAGATACATCAGGTGTGATGATTCTTGCTAAAGATCCAAAGATAAAAGAAAAGATGATGGATCTCTTTAGAAACCGAGAGGTTCAAAAGGAGTATTTTGTCATCATTGATGGGATGATTTCAGGAGAGTCAGGAGTAATTAAAAGCCGGATAGCAAAGCAAAAGAACCTTATTTTTGGCTCAGCCCAGGAAGGCTCATTTGCAGAGACTCATTGGAACGTTTTAGGAAGGGGAAATGACTCTACCTTAATCTTAGCTCAGCCCAAAACGGGAAGAACCCACCAAATTCGTATTCATTTTAAAGAGAAAGGCCACCCTGTATTAGGAGATTTTCACTACGCCAGAGAATTTAAGTGTGAGGCATATGCTCAAAGAACCATGCTACACTCTCGTAAATTGTCTTTTATGCATCCTGTGACAAACGAGCATATAGAGATTAAAGCTCCGCTTTTCCCTGATTTTCAAAGAATTCTTTCCTATCTAAATCTTCCAAGTTTTTGTGACTCATCCGGTTTAGCTTCGAAGAAAAAAGTGTCAAAATCAGGCCGGAAAAGAAGGTCAACAGGACGAAGATCGTAAAAAACTCAGGCCAAGAGATCTTATCGATCAGCCCAGCCATTAGCCCTCCTAGATAGAATGAAACTCCCACGCAGACATACCAAACGCCAATTAGAAGAGCTTTAATTCTAATTGGCGCTAGATGACTGATAAGAGAGAGTCCAATGGGAGCTAGAAGCATTTCGCCCAGAGCTAAAAAGAAATAGGCTCCAAGAGGAATCAGAACGGAAATATTAGCACTTTTGGCGGTTGCTGGAAATGAGAGTGCAGCTAGGGCCATGATGAGAAAAAAAAGAGATGAGCTGAAAAGGCCTAACGCTGTCTTCATGGCAGGTGAGGGGTTTTTCTTGAATTTAGAAAGAACACTGTAAAATTTCACTAGGATGGGAGCTAAAAGTAGAAGGAAAAAGGGTTCTGCCGAAAGAAGCCATGCTGTTGGAAATTCATAAGAGCCGATCCAGCGATCTGTAAATTTTAGGCCAAAGATAGCCATAGAGGAAAAGGCTTGAATGTAGGGCATCCAGAAAAAGAGAGAAAATATAATGAGTACAAGAATCACGATGATGCGATCTTTTTCTATCTTTGAGAGTTTAGGTAGAGACCCTTTCTTCTCTCCATTTTTCTTGGATTTGAAATCGTAATGTTTTTTCAAAAAGATGAGGATAGGAATCAGTCCTATAGCTTGTACAGAGCCAGCTACAATCCAGCAGTAGTGCCACCCAAATGTATGAGCTACAAATCCAAGAGAGACCATGGCAGCAAAAACACCGATATTGATGCTTGCATAGTAGATTGAAAATCCTTTTTCTCTCAGCTCGGATTTTTTCTTGTAAGCGTTTCCAAGCAAAGTGAGAATCGAAGGAGTAAAAAAACCGTAACCAAGCGCCATTACAGCGAGTGCAAGGTAGAGGATGGGTCTACTCCCTAAAGCAATCATAAAGCAGCCTATGGAATTGACTAAAGCTCCCAGAAAAAGGGGAGTGTGATAGTTCCATTTATCTACAAGATATCCACCTATTAGAGGGAGAAAAGCTGCAAAGCCTGCAAAGATACCATAAGTTTTTGCAGCTTCAGCAGCAGTAGAGTGATAATGTTGAACCATATAGAGAACGAGGAGGTTTCCAACTCCCCAAAAAGCGTAGCGCTCGCACATCTCTGAGAGAGCTAGGATAAAGAGCTCTTTGGGATGTTTTAATCGATTAGATCGCATAAATGGTCAAAGTTGATATGGTTTTCTACGACGTGAATTGCTTTCAAAATCTTCTCTAAATCGCCCGCTTGAATTTTTGCAATGTAGGAGCCTAGTTTTTTCATTGTTTCATAGCTGCTGAGCGGGGCGTAGAGAGCAGGAATATCTGCCTTTTTTAACTCGGCGATAATTTTTGCACTTGGAGGTTTTGACCCGGTTAATATCATACCGCACTCTAAATCCTCTTTGGGCTGACTAATTTGCATATCCCAGAATTTTGTTAGAGTCGTAAGGATAATGTCTTCTCTGGATGCAGGAGTGATTATTAGCTGGGAGGGGACAATGAGCTTACGGTAGATTTCTGCTGAAGTTGCAACCAGTCGCATATGTTTAAAGTGGCGAAGTTTGTGCGTCTCTCCAGAGAGTAACTTTGTTTTTAAGAGGTTTTTTAAGTCTTCAAGAGAAGGAGTGCTTAAAAATTTGTTGTAAGGAATGCAGCCTAAGAGGGGGATATTCCATCTGTCGAGCGCTTTTTGCTTATAGTTTTTTATCATATCCATCTTTTCGGAAAGGACGCGGTTTAAAATGACACCAACAATGTTAACTCCAAATTGATCGCACTGGACTTTATTGAGGGCTAGCTCATCAAAAGTAGAGCCAAGTCCGCCGGATGCGATAATAATCATATCGAGATTAAGGGTCTTTGCTACCTGGGCATTACAAAGATTAACAATGGAGCCCACGCCCACATGTCCAGTACCTTCAACAACGGTAAATGGAGCTTTGGAAATGTGAGAAAAAGACTCTTGGATCGATTTCGATAGGTCATTTTCATTAATCTTTCCATCGAGGTAGTCACGGGTAAAGCCTCTTGGAAATAGAACAGGGCTCATGTCTTTATAATCTGCTTCCAGTTGAAAGTAGTTTTTAAAGAGAACAACATCCTTATCTACTCGGATACCATCTACTTCGACGTGCTCTTGGCCGACAGGTTTCATGAAACCTACTTCGCCATACTTCTTCTTAAGGCCAGATAGTAGTCCTAAGCAGGTAGTTGTTTTGCCAACATTTTGACCAGTTGCTGCAATAAAAAGAGCTTTTCGTTTTTCCATACTATGAAAATACGTTAATTCAGAATCGCTGTCAAAAAAAAAGTTGTAAAAAAGGGAACAAAATTCTACACGTAGTTTTAGAGAGGGCTAGGCCTTATTAAGGAGGCCCTTCTTCAGTTTTACAAAGGGGAGATATAAA
>JAJFML010000085.1 GCA_021772195.1 Chlamydiota bacterium
ATTTTCGTAATCTAACAGATGGGCAATGGGTCTTCTTACCTCATAATCAACATAGATCGTATTGGGCTTTATCTTTTTGACCCTAGCCGACCTGATAAGGGGGCTTAAGAGGAGCTTTTGTCTTTGCTTCTCAACATCAAAAAAATGGATATTGATTTTTTGGTCTACAGAGAGATCCATCAGCTCTGCTAAATAAGATGTTTTAAGAGCCTCTTTCTGGGGGCCTGTCTGAATAATTTTTGAAATGTGAAATTTTGGATTGAGCAATTTCTTTGTTCGATGCTGCCGGTAGCCCCGAAAAAGCCCAAAAGAGGTCCCTGAAAAAAGAAAGACAGAACCTACAATCCAGAGCAGAGAGATATAGAGTGGAAGCTTCTTAGGAGCCTTTTTTTCTTCTTTCATAGAGCATTGTCATCAAAATTTTGTCGATTACCGCTTTCTCATCTAATTTCGCATGGGAGCACATAATGGGAAAGAGAGAAGTGGGAGTAAGACCTGGTAAAGGGTTGATTTCATTTAAGAAAAACTGATCTTTCCGGTCTAAGAAGAAGTCAATGCGAGCAAAACCAGACAGCCCTCCTTTCTGGTAGATTATTTTCGCTGCTTGGATGATCTTTTCAGCTAAATTATCTGAAATATCTGCCACATCCCTCCAGGGAGTACAATTTTGCCCATATTTCCCTTCATAGTCATAAAATTTACCTTCAGAGACAATTTCTCCTGGGAAAAGGGTCTCAATAAAATCATCTGTTCCAAAAAGCGCCACTTCAATCTGCCTATCTAAGATCTCCTCTTCGATAATCAAATGAGAGTCCATTTTAAAGACCTCTTCCATCCCCTCTCTTAAGGACTCATAAGATTCAACTCTCTTGATTCCAATGCTAGATCCCAGATGGCACGGCTTTACCCAAACAGGAAAGTGAAGAGATTTCGCATTTTCTAGTCCCTCTTCAAATTCCGCTTTTACCACATCAATGTAGCGAGCAGTGGCAATACCCGATTGAATTGCCTGAGCTTTTACATATGCTTTATTCATAGAAAAAGCTGAGCCCATCCAATCACTTCCAGCATAAGGAATTCCCAATGTGCTCAAAAACCCCTGCAACATTCCATCTTCGGAGTTTGTTCCATGCACGATAGGAAAAGCAAAATCTGCATCTTTTAAAATTTGAAAAATCGCTTGGCTCATGCGCTCTTTTGGCTCTGAGCTCTCCAGAACCCACATTCCCTCTTTTGTAATACGAAGTTCAGTCACATCAAAACACTTTTGCTGGAGCCCTTTCAGCGCATATCTCGACGACCTGAGTGATATCTCATGTTCAGGAGACTCGCCCCCATAGATTAAAACCCCTTTCATTTTTTTAAATGCATCCGCTTTTTTTGCAAGTTCCCTACCTATTCCTGTCACCATTCCCGCACCCAGCGTGATGAATGAATCATAGGGCATCAGAATTTTGGGAAGCTCATCTATTAGCTGATCTTTTGGGATATAGATAGCTCCCAACTTGTTCGCAAATTCCTTTGGAGAGACATCCGCTTCCCCTCCCGCAAATGCGCCGAACACATCGGTGACAATCAAAAGATCCACATCTTCAAAACTGCGCAAAAAATCATCATAATGACGCGTAAATCTAGCTGATCTGTGCGGCTCAAAAAGAGCTACTACTCTCGCAGGCTTGACTGCTTTTCGAAAACCTTTAAGCGTCTTTTGAATCTCTGTAGGGTGGTGCGCATAATCGTCATAGAGATCGACATTAAAAACTCTACCTACCTTTTCCATCCTTCGATGAACACCTGCAAATGTATCAAATGCCTCTCGAATGTGCTCCTCAAAAAGACCTTCAAAAATGGATAGTGCAAAGACAGCAGCAGCATTTAAAACGTTGTGCTCGCCTATGAGATTGAGCCAGATATCTGAGTACTCTTTGCCTTGAAAACTAAGGTCAAAGATCATCTTGAAGCCTTTTTGCCTAACTCTAAAAATTTGAATATCGCAATCTTCAGAAAAACCGTAAGAAAATCCTGCAGGTGTGAGTTTTTTTAATCTCTCACATGAGCCGCACCAAAAAAGCGTCTTTGTTTTTTGAAAAAACTCTCTAAAAGCACCCTCTAATCTCTCTTCTGTCTTCCAAAATTCCATATGGTCAGGATCGAAAGATGTAACAATAGCAGCGTGCGGATTCGATCTTAGAAAAGAGCCATCTGACTCATCGCCCTCTGCAATGAAATGCTCCCCTTGTCCCAGTTTGCCATTTACTCCCTCTTTCCTGAGTACTCCGCCAACTACGATGCTAGGATCTTTTTTAGCCTGAATAAAGACAGATGCAAGAAGAGAAGAAGTGGTTGTTTTCCCATGAGAGCCCGATACTACCAACGCTTTTTTCTCACACATCAGCTCACTTAAAAACTCCGATCTGTGCAAAATGGGAAGGCCTAGCTCTTTTGCCCTCATTATTTCAGGGTTGTCCCCAAAGATGGCGCTAGAATAGATAACGCGCATCCCCTTTTCAATATTCTTTGAATCATGAGAGGAAAAAACCTTTGCTCCCATTTCCTTGAGGGCATCCCCTCCTTTTGAAAGATCGGAGCCTAAAACCTCTCCGCCCTTTTCTAGCTGCAGCCTTGCAAGAGCGCTCATTCCAATGCCGCCTATTCCAATAAAATAGTCTTTCATCTTTTCGCAACCTCTAAAACAAGGTCTGCAAGGGCGACTTTTTCCAATTTCGCTTGGGTCTCTTTGTAGTCCAAAATGGCCTTATGATGTTTTTCAAGATTTCTTTTTAGAGTGAGGACTTGAGAGACCAAAGTATCTGCCGTTAACATCTTTTGCTCCATAAAAAGCCCCGCTCCCATCTGTGTGAAATAATCCGCATTTTTTCTCTGGTGATCTTCACTTGCATAAGGATAGGGAATCAAAAATGCTGGCACTTCATAATGCAGAAGTTCAAATATCGTTCCAGCTCCAGATCTTGCAATCGCTAAATCAGAAATAGAATAAAGAGCGTGCATATTCTTCGCAAAAGGTTTGACATAAGCCCTTATGCCCTTCTTTTCATATCTCGTTTTGATCTCTATCTCATCCGCATTTTTTCCCACGAGATGAATCACGCGAAAATCAAACTCTGCTTTTAAAATGGGCACCGCATCCAAGAAAATCTCATTGATAAATAGTGCTCCTTGCGAGCCGCCAAAAACGAGAAAGGTAAACACCTTTTCTCCCTTAAAGATCTCCTCTTTTTCTTCTTGAATCTTCCAAGGAAAAGGCAAAACATGTCTAGCGCCAGGTACAGGATATTGCATTCCAATGGCCTCTGCACTTTTCCGAAAAAAGCGGTTTACCTTGCCGAGCTGTGTATTTGCCTCAAAGAGAACAATGGGCATGCGCAAAACTTTGGCAGCAAGCACAACAGGAAAAACGTGGTACGATCCAAAGGAGACAATAACATCTGGCTTCTCTTTGATGAGCATCCAAAGACTCTGGATAAACCCAACACCTATCTTCCAAAATTTTGTGAGCGGCCCAGAAAGGATTTCATAAAACCTGGAGCTTTTACCAAAAAAACCCTTTTTCAAACCATAGCCAGCAAAAAAAACATCATTCTCTCCTTCCAAGTCACTAGCTAGAAGCTCTGCTGGAAAGAGATGGCCGCCTGTGCCACCTGCTGCGATTAGTATTTTCATCTTACCCTCTTTTTCTGAGGCTGAGCTGCCATACTTAAAAGGAGAAAAAAGGCCATGGTATTTGCAATTAAGGAAGATCCCCCCTGAGAAATAAAAGGAAGAGTCGTTCCCTTACTTGGAAGTAAATTGGAAACTACTCCCAAATTCAAAAAGGCCTGAAAAGTGATAAGAAAGGTGATGACTGCAGCCATATAAAACCCCAGATGGTCCTTAGAGTGAGAGGCAATCTGAAAGCCGCTAAACGCAATAATCATATAGATGAGTATCAAAACGCCAATACCAAAAAACCCAAACTCCTCAGCATAGATCGCTGCAATGTAATCGGATCTAGCTTCCGGTAAATAGTTCATTTTTTGAAGAGATTCTCCCAAACCTCTTCCCCACAGGCCGCCCGATCCTGCTGCAATTTTTGCCTGATAGGGTTGATGGCCTTTGCCCTGCAAATCTGACTCAGGATGCAAATAGACGCGGATACG
>JAJFML010000086.1 GCA_021772195.1 Chlamydiota bacterium
GTTGAGCTCATAGTTACAGCGCTTTTACCTGCACTCGAAAAAGCGAGAAAAAAAGCCTTTAAAGACGTTCAAAAAGAGATCGACATCCCCGGCTTCAGAAAAGGCAAAGCCCCTCAAGATCTGATCAAGAAAAAATACCCCAGCGCAATTGACTCAAGAGCCAGAAACACCATTGCAGATATCGCTTTTAACTCCGCTCTCTCTCTTGCAAAAATCCCTCTTCTCAACCAAAATGCAAAAGTTAATTTTAATTTAGACAGTTTTGAAGAGAATGAAGCTAAACTCACCTTCTCTTACGAGCGTGAGCCTGAAATTCCTACAGTTGACCCTAAAACTTTTAATTTAGGTAACATCGAAGAGACTAAAATCGGCAAAAAAGAGCTCGATGAAGCGGTCAAACAAATGCTTCTCTTCTATTCAAAATGGACTCCTATCACTGATCGAGGAGCAGAAGAGGGCGACTACGTCATCATCGATCTTACAACTGCAAAAGAGCCCGACGTCAAAGTCTTCTCTGATACTAGGTTTGAAATCCGCGACCAATATATGGCGAAGTGGATGAAAAACCTCCTCCTTGGCAAAAAAGCAGGCGATATTATCGAAGGGACCTCGGAGCCAGATCCAGACGCTACGGAAAAAGAGAAAAATGACTTCGAGCCAAAAAATGTTATTCTTACTCTTAAAAAGATCGAGAAAGCAGAACTACCTGAACTGAACGACGAATTTGCGAAAAAAGCCGGCTCTGAAAGCGTCGAAAAGCTGATGGAATTCCTCGAGAAGATGTTAAATGAGAAAGCAAATGAGAAGGTAGTCCAAGAAAAACGCGAACGCGTGAACCGTTTCCTTTTAGAGAGCTACCCCTTTGATCTCCCCCTATCTTTAATCCAATCGGAAAAAGATCACAGAAGAAAGCAGATGGAGCAAGACCCCAAACACAAAGCTCGCCTCAAAACAATGAACAAAGCGGAAAAAGAGGAGCTAGAAAACTCTATCCATATGCAATCGGAAGAAGCTGTAAGACTTTTCTATATTTCCAGATCCATTGTAAAATCTGAGTCGATCTCTGTCACTCATGGCGAAGTTCAACAAGAGGCGATGGCTACACTTCAAATGTTTGGCCCTGTTAATATCGATCCAAAAAATATTCCCAACGAAGTACTTGCTCTCGCCCTTTCCAAAGTGATCTTGAGAAAATCTCAAGACTTTGTTTTGGAAAACGCCGAGAAAAATAAGCCTGAAGCAAAAAATGCAGAAGCAAAAAAGCCCAAGAAAAAAGAGGCTGATAAAAAGTCGCCTGAAAAAAAAGAGAAAAAGAATAAAACAAAATCTTCTTGACCAAACGGTGAGAGGCGAATACCATCTGGCATTAACTGAGTAGATGCATAAGTCCCGCATCTACCACTTAATTAAAGCTTCTAAAAAAGGAAAAGAAAATGTCACTGACTCCCTACGTAATTGAAGATACTGGACGCGGCGAGCGCTCCATGGATATTTTTTCACGTCTCTTAAAAGATCGTATTATTTTTATTGGAACTGAGATCAATGACCAAGTTGCAAATGTCGTGATCGCTCAAATGCTTTTCCTCAAGATGGAAGACCCCAAGAAAGACATCAACCTCTACCTAAACTCTCCTGGCGGACATATCTCCTCTGGGCTTGCCATTTTAGATACAATGCTCTTTTTAGGATGTGATATCAACACCTACTGCATCGGTCAAGCAGTCTCTATGGCAGCTCTACTTATCGCAGCTGGCACCAAAGGAAAAAGATACGCTCTGCCTCATAGCAGACTCATGCTTCACCAACCATTTGGCGGCGTTGGCGGAACTTCAGAAGATATCCAAATTCAAGCCAAAGAAATTCTTGAACTGAAAAAGATGACATCTCAGCTTATTGCTGAATTCACCGGTAAAGACCTTGAAAAGATCATTAAAGATTCGGAAAGAGACTACTGGATGAGCGCTGATGCTGCAAAAGAGTATGGCCTGATCGACGAGATCGCTAGACCTAAAAAAATTGAAGAAACAATACCGGAACTAGTAACTACAAAGTAATGACTAAGAGTACTGAAGAGACAACCACCTGCTCCTTTTGCGGCAGAACAGAAGAAGCTGTTGAAAAGCTGATTTCTGGCCCTCACGCCTATATCTGTGATAAATGCGTGCAGCTTTGCATGGATATCATCGAAAAAAAACCGGTCACTTTTGACATCAAGATATTGAAGCCTAAAGAGATCAAGGAAAAGCTCGATGCTTATATCATCGGCCAGGAAAAGGCAAAAAGAACGATTGCAGTAGCGGTCTACAACCACTACAAACGCATTCGTTCCCTCACTTCTGATAATGATCTTGAGTACTCTAAATCCAATGTGATGCTAATCGGACCCACAGGATCCGGTAAAACGCACATCGCAAGAACGCTTGCAACGATTATCGATGTTCCTTTCGCAATCACTGACGCAACCACCTTAACAGAAGCAGGTTACGTAGGTGAGGACGTCGAAAACATCATCCTTCGCCTGCTTCAAGCCGCAGACTACGATGTTGCAAAAGCAGAAATGGGCATTATTTATGTCGATGAGATTGATAAAATTAGAAAGACCTCGGGTAATGTCTCCATTACACGTGATGTCTCCGGTGAAGGTGTGCAGCAAGCTCTCCTCAAAATCGTCG
>JAJFML010000087.1 GCA_021772195.1 Chlamydiota bacterium
CAATATTACGCCGATAATACCTTCCTACTCCTCCTTAACTACCCTGCAAAACTCCACACCATTTCGGACTTTATCCCAAGCTAAATGGTGGGGAGAGGATCAATTTACAAAAATCTACCAAAAGGAAAAACCTCACTCCCAGCGACTTGAGTTAGAAAACCAGCCCCTTTTAGAAGTCCAAGCTGAATCCATTCTTGCATGGAACGATGATCATTGGGAGTCCCTCAGTAAAACTGAAAAGACTCAAAACCAGATAATTGCAAAGGTTAAATCTTTAGAAAACAACGAATTAGAGATTGAAGGCTGGGACATGAGTGGTGAATACTACCTCTTTAAACTCCAACAGTCTAAGACTGGATCTCTTAAGAATTCAATGGAAACCCTACTTTCAAATATCAGAATGAGAACTCTTACTCAGGTTGCACTAAACATAGGAAAAGAGCATCTCACCATGAAGGTTGGAGATTGGGCAGCTAGGATTAATGGGGTATGGAGAGTCTTAAAAAATGAAGAGGATTTTGATGATTTTTATGCCTCTGCAATATCTTCTGAACTCTTCGTCTTCGACGGGATTAAAAAAATATCGAATAAAAAAACCCTTTTGGGACACCATTTTAACCCTATGAGAACCGAGTGCTTGGAAATTAAGTACCCTTTAGGGCCCTCTAAATTCCATAAACAGGCTTCAGCACCCGCTGAAAACCAGACGCAACCTAGAAATGAGAGAACTAAAAAAAATCTCTCCAAGTTTAGTAAAAAATATAAGGCTAAGACCCAATGAATCGTATTTTCTTAATTATTTTTCTTTTCACAGGACTCTCTCTCATCGCAGAAACTGAAGGTTCTGCATCCCTTGAGCAAAAATCCCTAAATGAATTCAACGCAAAACTCTCAACACTCAAATCCGAACTTGCAAAGAAGTACGATGAGGCAAGATCCCTTGGACAAGAAAATGCTGAAAACGAGAAGTATCAAAGCCTGCTTCTTGATATTAAGGCTTTAAGAAGTAAAATCTTTACCCTTCAAGACACCTGGCGCAAGGACTTTGCAGATTCTTCCCCTCTTTCCGAAGAAGGCTATGCCCTATGGGATATTGGCGAGGCCACAATCTCTCAACTTGTCATGGAATATGGTAGTGTGGATTATGTATATGTCGTTCCTCCAGAGCTCCAAAACATGAAACTAAATATCTTTTCTGGAGTATCTATCCCCCGAGATGCCTGGAATCAAATGCTTGAAGCCATCTTGTCTGCCAATGGAATTGGAACTAAACAATTAAACCCCTATGTAAAGCAGCTTTACATCCTGAAGCACAATAGCTCCAGAGTCTCTTCCATATGCACTGACAGAAATGATTTAGAGCTTATTGACTCCTCTACCCGCGTCTTTTATGTTTTTTCTCCTGATCCAGATCAAATTAAGCCCATTCAAAGCTTTTTTGAAAGATTCTCGGACCCAAAAGAAACAACCATCCAAGTCATAGGTTTTAAAATCGCACTTGTCTCCTCTAAGGATAGTATTGAAAAGCTTCTTAGCCTTTACGATGCAATTTGGGAAAAAGACTCGAGCAAGGTCATTCGAGTCATCAACTTGAAGAAAATTGAAGTTGAGGAGGCTGAAAAAATCATAAAATCATTTTTTCCATCTGCATCTTCAAAGTTAAGATCTCCCTTACATTTACAGATATCTAACGAACTTACCGTCCATTCAATACCTCAAGGTCTGGTTTTAATCGGTGAATTAAAGGCCATTGAACGAGCAGAAGAGGCCCTAAAAAGCTTAGAAGACCAGCTCACAGATCCATATGAAATGACTGTTTACTGGTATAACTGCAAACACTCCGATCCTGTAGATGTCGCAAGCGTCCTTGAGCAGGTCTATGATTCTCTTGTAAAGGCTGATTTTTCTAAGAAAAAAACATCTTCCTCTGCCTTAGCGCAAAAAAATGAAAGCTCAAGAAAGGCCGCTAAAAGCAAAAAAAACCTACCAGTATCTCCAACTGCGATTGAACCTGGAAAAGACGATTTCCAAACGCAAAAAAAAATCTCTCACGAGACTCATTTTATCGTAGATTCCAAAACAGGCTCCATTCTAATGGTTGTTCGAAAAGACCAGCTGGGAAAAATAAAAAGCCTTCTTAAAAAAATCGATGTCCCTAAAAAAATGGTACAAATCGACGTCCTTTTGATTGAAAAGAAGAGCCGAGATCGATCTCAGTCAGGAATCAACCTTCTTAAATTAGGCTCAAACGTAAATAGAAATGAAACAGCCGTTAGTTTTGATACAGATGAAAGAGGAGTTAGAAAAGGGATTCTAGACTTTATAATAGCTAGAAAAAACTTGAAGTACTTCCCCTCATTTGATCTCACATACAACTTTCTAATGTCTCAAAATGATGTCAAAATCAATGCAAACCCATCGATCTTGGCAATCAATCAAACCCCCGCCACCATTTCAATTGTAGAAGAGATTTCGATAAATAATGGCGCCGTTTTAATAGATAAAGGAAACGATAATCGATCAGAAAAGTCATTTACCAGAGCTCAGTATGGAACCATCTTAAAGATGACTCCTACAATTCATCTCCCGAACATAGAAGACAATGATGTCGGAGGGTTTATCACTCTTTCAACCGATATCACTTTTGATACCACAGAGACTTCCACTAACGACCGTCCTCCTGTAACTAGAAGATCGATAAAAAATGAGGTAACGGTTGCAGATGGCGAAACCATTATTCTTGGAGGCCTTCGAAGGAAAACCTCTGAAAAGCTTCAAGAAAAAATTCCTTTTCTAGGAGATATTCCAGGAATTGGGAAACTCTTTGGCGCTACAACCAAAACTGATCAAAATACGGAAATGTTTATCTTCATCACCCCTAAAATTGTTCGAAATCCCATTGAAGATTTAAGAATAATTCGCACAGAAGAGCTTAAAAAGCGAGCAGGTGACACCCCTGAATTTCTGAAGGCGATGGAAGATGCAAGGGATAAAGAAAAGAAAAAGTTATTTGAAAACAGCCTAAAGCTCATTTTTGATCCAGGAGAATAGATGTTCGATCAGTTACAAGAACTAGAAAATTTAGCAAAAAAATTTGGGCTCCCCATTTATGAGAACTTAAAAGAGTTTCCTCTTGTTAAGGAAGGAAAAAGCTTAATTCCTTATCTCTTTGCAAAAAATCGATCTATTTTGCCCGTTGAAGAGGATAAAAACACGGTTGTCATTGCAATCTCTGATCCCAAAAACATCGAAGCCTTGCAAGAGATAAAACTTTTTCTGAAAAAAGAAATTTCGCCCATCTATTGCTCAAAAATCTCTTTGGATGAGGCGATTGAAAAATGCTACCACCAGAAAAAACAATCTTCTACTAAGCCATCTGAAGAAGTAACTAGTAAAGAGCCAAAAGATAGCATTGAAGGCTATGATTTACTCGAGCAAGAATCTGAAAATCACGTTATTCGTCTTTTTAATTCCATCTTGATTGAAGCAATTAGGCAAGAGGCTTCTGACATTCACTTTGAGCCTGAAGAGTCCAGTCTTTTAGTTCGATTTAGAATCGATGGAATATTACTTAAGCGATTTGAAGAGTCCTTAACAGTCAAAAACCAGCTCATTACCCGTATTAAAGTGATGGCGAAACTTGATATTGCGGAGCAAAGGCTACCTCAAGATGGCCGCCTTAAGATTAAATTAGGCGAAAGAGAAATTGATTTTAGAGTTAGCACCATTCCAACTCATCATGGAGAAAGAGTTGTTTTGCGAATTCTTGATAAAGGAAATATTCTCGGCCTCAAAAAGATAGGCATGGATGAGAGTCTCCTTGAAATATTTAGAAAGATTATCACCCTTCCTGAAGGAATTATTTTGGTTACGGGACCTACAGGAAGCGGTAAAACAACAACTCTTTATAGCGCATTATCTGAGCTCAATTCCTCAGAAATGAATATTATGACTATCGAAGACCCTATTGAATACAAGTTAGCTGGAATCGCTCAAATCGGGGTCAACCCTAAGATTGAACTAACCTTTAGCAAAGGCCTAAAACATATCTTAAGACAAGATCCTGATGTCATTATGGTAGGTGAGATTCGTGATGTTGAAACTGCGGAAATTGCAATTCAAGCATCTCTTACAGGACACCTTGTTTTTACAACGCTTCACACAAACGATGCACCATCTGCAATAGCTAGACTCGGAGAAATGGGAATTGAGCCCTACCTTTTATCTTCCTCCATTGTTGCTGTCATTGCCCAAAGACTTGTTCGTAAAATCTGTCCGAACTGTAAATCCTCTTATGTCCCATCAAGACAAGAAATTTTAGAGTTAGGGCTCAGGGAAAAAACCTATACTTTCTTTAAAGGACTCGGATGTGATCAATGCTACGAAACAGGCTATAAAGGTCGTATCGCAGTTTACGAACTGATGCAAATGACTCCTGATGTAAAAATGCAAATCATGAAAAGCATTGATAGCGAAGGAATCAGAAAAGCCGCAGCCATCTTAAATCTCAGAAAAAATGCGGCAAGGCTTGTAAGTGAGGGGATTACAACTTCTGCGGAAGTTCTACGTGTCACTCGGATGACTCATCATGAGGATGATTAATGGCTATTTTTCAATATAAGGCCCTTACTCAAAGAGGTAAAAGGGTAAATGGTTATGTTGCAGCCGGCAGCCTCTATGAAGCAAAACTAAAGGCTGGCAAAGATGAAATTTCATTAACAAAAATTAAAGAGATACCATTCAAAAGCAATGGCACGGCTCTGAAGAAAAAAGAAGTTCTTGGATTAACCTCGGAACTCTCAAAGCTGCTAAAAGCAGGCCTTCCCTTATTTGAAGCATTAATTGCCCTCGAAGAAAAATATCAAGGGCATAAAACCCATACACTTATTCTCAATCTGATCGAACAAATACAAGAAGGAAACTCTCTGTCTTCTGCATTAAGTCTTCACAAAAAAAGTTTTGATGACCTCTATATCAGCATGGTTGAAACAGCTGAAAAATCTGCCACTTTAGATGAAACTTTAGAAGAAATTTCTAGCCTAATTTCAAAACAATTACTTTTAAAAAAGAAAGTTTTATCGACTTTAATGTACCCTTCTCTTTTGGGTCTATTTTCTCTAGGCATTTTATCTCTGCTTTTTTTCTACATCATACCCTCTCTATTTGAATTATTTGAAGGAAGAGAGTTGCACCCCTTTACTCGGTTTGTCTTGAGCATAAGTGCTTTTCTACAAAAAGCAAAAATTTTATTTATAGCAGCATTTTGCATGCTTCTTACTTTTATTGGCATATGCCTCTACTCAAAAAAAGCAAAACTTCTATTGAGTCGCTTGGTCCTAAAAATTCCCATTATTCACGACCTTCTTGTAAAGCTAGCATTTGTGCGATTTTGTAGATCTTCTTCAACACTTCTTCTTGCAGGAGTCCCGCTCTTGGACGCCATTACTCTAGCAAAATCAATTATCAATCAACCTGTCATAGAAAAAGCATTTGAAGATGCAAGAATTGGTATTATGGAAGGAAGAAGGCTCTCTGAAGAGTTAAAGAAAAATTCTTATGTGCCTAATTTCGTGGTACGTATGCTAGGCATTGCCGAAGAGAGCGGCAAAGTTCCTTCCTGTTTACAACATATCTCTCAAATTTACGAAGAGGAGCTGGAAAAGTCTTTAGATCAGATTACTAGCCTCTTACAGCCACTTCTATTATTATTTATAGGAATCATCATCGGTTTTGTTTTGCTATCTGTACTCTTACCATTAACCGATGTCAGTTCCTTTGTTATGAACTAAAACTAAGGTAAAAAAATGAAAGTTAGAAAAAATCCTCTCACACTTCTTGAAATCATGATTGTAATCTGTCTTATCGCAATTATTTCTGGAGTAGTTGGCTATAATATGAAAGG
>JAJFML010000088.1 GCA_021772195.1 Chlamydiota bacterium
CATGATCTTCATATCTGGGCACTCTCTTCTAGAAAAAACTGCCTCAGCGTTCATGTTGTATCTAATAAGGAAGAACATCAGCTTTTAGCCGAAATCCACCGCACTTTAGATAAGAAATATCCGATTCAGCACATGACTATCCAAATTGAAGATCGGGACCATTTCGATCCAAAATACTGCTATGATTGCCAAAATGGCTCTTGATTCTTTAAACTAGGCCCCATGAAAACGCTTCTTCTTATCTTAGTGCTTATAAACAGCTTCCTCTTTGCTAATTTTTCTTTGAAAGAGAGAGTTTTGAAAAGCACCCCTGGAGACTATTCTCTCTTTTTACAAGGGAAAACAGCTTCTCTTCTTCTGATTCGAGAGCGCTCAGAAAGTATTCTCACGATCGAGGAGATCAGCGCACCTATTTATCAAATTAAAAATGTAAAACTTGCCGATTGGATTCAAAAAGGCGCTCCAGGTCATACATCCTGGATTACCTACGAGATCGATCTTGAAAAAAATGAACTTTTGGAAACTTTCTCTCACTCTCGAAACGCTTGGCTTCTTACTAACGAAGAGGATCACTTTTTAGCGCGCCTACTCTCTCTTGCGCTCAAGCCTGTCTCATATGAGGAGAGAAAGAAAATTGGCCCTGCACCTGCAGATGGGGAAAGTGACCACAGAGCGCTTTGGACTCCCCCTCTAACCCTAGAAGGAAAACTCCAGCCTAAACCTGAAACACTCGTCTACTCTACCATCTGGCCAAGAGATGAAAGCCCACTTGCAGACAAAAAGATTGAACTCTATTTTACATCAGATGAGAAGTATCCACTTCCCTTCTGGATTCAGCTCTCATCTGGCATGGGATCTACATTTGCAAAAGCTCTCGATATGGGCAAAAACCTCTCCTCACCCTATCCTACGACTGTTCCAAGAAGATACCCCGAATTTCTAACAAGCGTCGAAAGAGATGAAGAAGGTTATTATATCGAGGTGAAATGTCCCAAGTATTTCCAAGAATTTGAACTTGTTGCAATAGACTCTAATAATCAAACGATCTCTATCCCCTTCCAAGTTCTTAAAAACTCAAAAGAACACCTTGAGCTAAGCTTAGATATCAAGCCCCTTGAAAAAGAGGTCTCTTATCAAATCATGCTATTTCCAAAAAAAAACCAAGAATATTTTGCAGAATTAAAGAAATCTTTTACTATTTCACCCTCTAAATCTTAATAAACTATTTAAAGAGTTATAAACAAAATCTTAATATGCTTACCAAACCGGCTCCTTAAGTTTTTAATTACAAACCACTTAAATAAATCCGAACAACCTTACCTGACATACTCTTTATCAATGAGTTAGAAAAAACCAACAAACATATCAACAAACTTTCCACACCTCCTTGTCAAAGATTTTTATAGCTGATATATGTCAAAAATATGCATTATTTTTTGAGATCAAAACACTTTCTACCTTCTTTAATTCAATATGTTTCTTGCGAGGAACAACAATCATGAGAGTAAAAGGTCTTTTTATACTCCTCCTTTTTACTTTGACTCTCTCTGCAGAAAAACATATTAGGCCCTCATATATCCAAGTTAAACATAGAGAACACAAAGGGATGGGCTATGATACTGGCTACTCCTCTGTGAACTATTTTTTAACATCTGCAGATGAAAATGTTCCCATTCAAGGCTATTTGGATTTTCGAACTCATATTTTTAACACAGGAAGAGTTGCAGGAAATGTAGGTGCTGGATTTCGTCATTTTCTTAATCACCAAAATTTAACCTACGGCTTTAACTGTTTTTTTGATTACAGAAAGGTAAAAAATCTATTTCCTCTTCAAGCAGGTTTTGGAGTGGAATTCTTCACAAAAAATTACGACATTAGATCCAATCTCTATATTCCCTTTGGATTTAAGACTTCTAGAACAAAAAATAAATTCGTCTCTTTTGAAGGACATTATGCAAAGATAAAAAGAGAAATTAGAGCTGCCCTTACTCATTTTGATTTAAGCGTTTCATTTCCTTTCCTTCGAAATTTAAAAGATCACGATCTCGATCTATCCGTTACCGGATATTACCTCCTCCCTCGCAAATTTGACTGTAAATGTTTTGGTAACTCTCCAGGAATAAAAGCAGGAGCGAGATATCTTTATGCTGATTTTGTCTATGCAGATGTGGAAATTTCCTTTGATGGAGTCTATAGTGCAAGAGCAACAGGCGCTGTTGGAATCTCTCTTCCATTTGGAGCTAAAAGAGTCTACAAGAATAGGTTAGAGTATTTAGGCCCAGCTGTTAGAAATGAGATTATTCCTGCAGAAAAGAAAAAATGTGAAGAATTCGCGATCAATCCCAATACTAAAGAGCCCTATTTCTTTGTTTTTGTAAATAACCTAACAGCTCCAGATGGAGAAGGAACTATTGAATTTCCCTATAATGCTTTAAGTGGAGCTGAAACCTTTTCTTTGCCTAATGATATTATCTATCTCTTTTCTGGAAATGGAACAGATTCAAACTACGACACTGGTTTCATCATGAAAAATAACCAGATCTTCCAGGGATCTGGAACTGAACTTCCCTTATACGACTTTACGATTCCTGCGCAATCATCTGGAAATCCAACCATCACAAACCCCATGGGAAGTGCAATAACACTTGCATCAGCTACCTTAGTAAACGGTGTTTCTATCTCAAACCCTTCTGCCAATGGTGTTTTAGGATTCTTTGTGTCAGACGTACTGCTTAGCAACCTAACTATCGACTCTCCTGCTACAAACGGAATATCTCTTTCTTCTGTCTCCAATTACACCATTAAAGACACATCCATCACAAATTCTTCTGACGATGGAATATCTTTAAATTTGGCATCTAATGGAAAAATCACAAACACTTTTGTTAATCTTGCCTCCTCTCAAGCTCTTAGCGGCACAGCAATAGATGATCTGAAAGTCAGTTTTTCTGAATTCTCTTCAACATCATTTTTATCTAATGTCTCGCTCTCACAAATCACAGGTGACATTCAATTTTACAATAATTTTTTCGCTAGTAATCCTTTGGGACTTTCCAATATTTTCCTCCTTTCTGTATTAGGAGATACTCGTTTAAACATCCAAAATAATCTAATATCAGACGCTCTTGTTTCCAGTTGTGTAATCACAAGTTTGGGTATTACCGCTTTTGATTCATTATGTGTAAAAATTAAAGGTAATGTAAGCAATACATCGCTTCTTCCCATAGGATTTAGTTTTATTAAAGGCTTGTCATCATCTAGCTTTAGAGTTGAATCACCTAGCAATCCTCCTTCCATTATCGGCCTTCCTCCAATCAACAATCTATCTACCTTCACAGATTTTGTATCGCCTTTTGATATTGAATATGTGCCTTCTGGAACCTGCTTTCCATAAATCTATAATTTGTAAGATCTTAACGATACCTTTAAATAGTTATGAACAAACGTTTAACATTGAGTAAACATCTACCTTAAGACCTTCTCTAAGACTTAAGGGCTTACGTAAGTAACTAACTATAAGCCTGTTAAGGTAAACCCCTCTC
>JAJFML010000089.1 GCA_021772195.1 Chlamydiota bacterium
GATATTGAAGATGAGCTTTGTAAAAAAAGAATTAAAAAGCTTTCCGAACTTTTTGGTGTTGAGCATCTACTGGATAGACCCGTCAAAAAACTCTCTTTAGGAGAGAGAATGCGCTGTGAGCTTGTTGCAAGCTTTTTACACGAGCCCAAACTAGTCTTTTTAGACGAGCCCACAATTGGTCTCGATGTTGTAGGAAAAGCGCTGATTAGAAAACATTTAAAAGATATGTGCCAGGATCTTGGATGTACCCTCATCTTAACTTCACATGACACGGACGATATCGAATTTGTCTGTGATCGCATGATTCTGATTAAAAATGGCGAGACGCTTTTAGATGACGGTCTATCTCAGATTAAGAAGACCCACCTGAAAAAGAAGAAGGTCACACTCCTGTTGAGTGAAGAGAGCGAAAAAAGAGAGTTTGAAGGCTCAACTCTCATCGATTCAGACCCTATGAAGGTGATCTACGAAATTGACCTTGAAAAAAGTTCGGTAAATGCTCTCATCCCTCAATTTATGAGCGCTTATAAAGTAGTGGATATCTCCATTGAAGATCCCTCACTAGAGTCCATTATTACCTCACTCTACAAGGGGTAATTCATGAATAAGTATGTGAAAACGGCTCTCTATAGTTTTCAGCAAAGATTAAAAGAGAGATCTCAGCTATTTGGTAGACTTCTTCTCATTACGGTACTCGTGCAGCTTTTTTCACAGATCTTCGATAGCGTCTCAGCAGAGCCAAATAGACTTTGGTACTTTATGATGACGGAGATCATCATGATTTCAACTAGCCCTCTTGTGATTGAAATTATGCAAGACATTCGATCTCAAAAAATCTTATATCACCTCATGCATCCGATTAACTATTGCACTATGAAAATCTGTGAAGGGATGGGAGCTGCCTTCTTTAGATTTTCGGTTTTGTTAATATGGGGCTCTCTTTGGGTCTCGTTCATTCATGGCCACATTCCTTTTACAACTCTTAGTCTTGCAAGTTCGATAATCCCTGCACTCTTTGGTATTTTTCTCTATACGCTCATCTCAATTATAATTGGGCTCAGCTCTTTTTGGATCCGAGATGTGAAAACTCTTCTCTACATGAATCTAACTGCAACTTTTTGCTTCGGCGGCCTGATCGTTCCCATCTCATTTTATCCCCCCATAATGCAGACTTTTTGTTCCTTTACCCCCTATCCATGGATTTTGTGGCTCCCCGCCACCATTTTTTCAGGAGGGAGTGTAAGTATAGGTGCTTTTGCGGCAGCTATTGGATGGGCTCTTTTGCTTTTATATGCAACGTATAGCCTCTTTAACCTCTATCGAAATAGACTGATTACGGAGGGCGGCTAATGTTTATAAAAAAAGCGCTACAGACCCAGGTCAAATTAAATGTGATTCTAAAGCTCTCCTTTCTTGTGAAAGTACTCTCCATTTTTCTCAAACAGGGGCTTTTTTTAGTCACATGGAGCTTCTTCTTCTACAAGTATGGAGAGGTAGATGGCTGGACATTTAGAGAGCTTATTGCCATGTATGGAATTATCTCTTTTGGAGTGGGCACAGTCGAGATGTTCTTCTACGGCGTTCGTGAAATCCCTATGTATGTTGAGACCAATCAAATCGACAACTTTTTGCTGCAGCCCCGAAATGTGCTCCTCAATATCGCTCTTTCTAAGGGAGATGTTGTCGCTTTTTCTGAGATCGTCTACGGACTTATTTTGATGGGCCTATCAGGATATATGACAAAAGGCTATATGCTCTATTTCCTTCTGCCCTTAAGCCCGCTCTTTATCTTCTCTCTTTTTCTCTATTTGAGCTCTGTTTCTTTCTATATGCAAAATTCTTTCGGATTTGTAAGAGAGCTCTATCAAAATGCAAATATAGTAGCTACGCAGCCAGCGTCTGCATATAGAGGTTTTTTTAAAGTGATTACTCTCACTGTTTTGCCAACCGCCTACATCAGCTTTTTTCCCATCGAATCTTTAAGATTACATGCTTACAAATCGCTCTTAATAAGTTATGCAGGAGCCCTAACCTTTTTTCTCATAGCCTGCCTCTTTTTTTATCGAGGCCTCAGACAGTACGAATCGAGTAGCACAATCTCCTATAAATATTGACATCGAGCTCTTTTTTCGATAACTTTTTTGCGAGTTTTTCAAGAGAGATAAGATCGAGTGGGTGAGCAAATGAAATTAAAAGAAATTCTAACAAGAAAAGAGACCCGCTACGCTCTAGAAGCACACAACGGCATCTCTGCAAAAATTGTGGAGCAGGCTGGATTTGAAATAATCTGGGCGTCTGGCCTTACTATCTCTACCTCACTTGGTCACAGGGATTGTAATGAACTCTCCTGGACAAATGTATGTGACATTGTAGAGTACATGGTAGATGCTACAAATATCCCTATTCTTGTAGATGGTGATACAGGATTCGGCAATTTTAATAACGTGAGAGAGCTGGTAAAAAAACTCTCAAAGTATGGAGCTGCAGGAGTTTCTTTAGAAGATAAAACCTTTCCCAAAACAAACTCTTTCCTCCCCCATTTTCAGCCGCTTTGTTCAATAGACCATTTTTGCGGAAAAGTAAAGGCTGCAAAAGATAGCCAATCAAATGATGACTTTTGCGTAATTGCAAGAACAGAGGCTTTTATCGTAGGCAATGGCGTAGATGATGCTCTTGAAAGAGCTCATGCCTATATAGATGCCGGCGCAGACGCAATCTTAGTACATTCTAAAAAAGAAGAGATCTCCGAGATAAGATCCTTTGTAGATGGTTGGAATAATAAAGCACCTCTTGTGTTAGTGCCCACCACCTATCATACAACTCCCTCTAAAGTATATGAGGAACTTGGCGTATCACTTGTCATTTGGGCAAACCATCTACTTCGCACATCCATTTCAGCTATGCGAAAAGCAGCTCACTCCATCTACCAAGAATGCTCTCCCAGCTCCTTTCACCCCCAAATGACAAGCGTCCAGGAAATATTTGACCTTGTAAATGAACCTGAACTCAAAAAAGCAAGGGAGATTTATGAAAGTAAATAAATTTATTCTTGCAGGTTGCAGTCCTCATTACCAAAAGCATCATCATCCTTTGTTAGAAAAAAAAAAGTTAGAGATGGCTCTTTTAATCGACTTAAAGAGCAAAAAAGAGTCTATTGAATCTTTCTTTCAAGATAAAGAGTTAAAACCCGGAAAAATGATCTTTTTAGATAATTCTCTAAGAGATTGTAATGATGTTAATGCTCTCTCTAAATTCATTGATATTGATCTCAGATATGTGGATGGAATGATTCTCTCCACAGAACCAAAAGCTAGAATCGGGTATATCAATTGGGCACTAAAAAATAATATACCGATCTATATGGATAAACCGATCAGTGCTTTTAATGATCTTTCAAAATCAGAAGAGATAAAAAGCGAATATGACAAGATT
>JAJFML010000090.1 GCA_021772195.1 Chlamydiota bacterium
AGATTTTACTCTCTTGCCTCCTCTCAGAGCAGTCATCCAGATGAGCTCCACCTCACCGTAGCTCTGCTTAATTACGAATCAAGAGGAATCGAGAGATGCGGCGTTGCAAGCCAGTTTCTCTGCCAAATAGCAGAAAAAGAGACTCCCTTGCTGATTTATCCTCAACCAACTACAAGCTTCCTACTACCCGAGGATCACTCCCTTCCTATCATCATGATTGGCCCAGGAACAGGCGTAGCACCCTTTCGCGCTTTTTTACAAGATAGGATCTCGAATAATGCAAGTGGAAAAAACTGGCTTTTTTTTGGAGAACGATCAAAAAGCCATGATTTCTACTACGAAGACTTTTTTACCTCTCTGAAAAAACAGAATGTTCTAGAGCTAGATACCGCCTTCTCAAGAGATCAAGAAGAAAAAGTCTACGTGCAAGATAAGCTCTTATCTAGAGCAGAAGAAGTTTTTAATTGGATTGAAGAAGGCGCTCACATCTACGTTTGCGGCGATGCTAAAAAAATGGCAAAAGATGTTGAGATGGCCTTACTTCAAATTATTCGTGAAAAAGGCGGCCACACTGAGAAAGAAGCTCTTTCTTACTTGAAAACCTTAAGAAAAGAAAAGCGATATCTTCGAGACGTCTATTAATCGATTTTTTCTCTTGTAGTTAGAATACAGAAACACTGAAGACCATCCCCGCATCCAAAATCAGTTAAACCGTCTCCTGAAGTGGCTGTTATTCCAACCTGCCCTTTCTCTACTTTTAGAACCCTGGCAATATTTTCTCTTAGCTCATCTATTCTAGTTTGCAGCCTAGGCCTTTTAGCCTCTATAGAGAAGGCAACATGTTCAATAATTTGCCCATTTAAAGTCTCTAAGGCTCTTTCTAAATAGATTTGTGAATCCGTTATCCCATCCTTATGACAAAGATCAATAGCGATTCCACCTAAAATTGGAACGCCCGAAAGTGTTGTAATTGCATTACAGATAGAGTGAAAGATAACATCACCATCAGAATCAGCAGAGATACCGGGAACATCTTCAAAAATCAACCCACCAATAATGCATGGTTTTGAAGAATCTGGTGGCAAAAATCGATGGCTATCTTGACCGAGCCCTGTACGCGTTTTCCAATGTATCATCTTTTCCTATCTGTTGAAATATGAGCTATTGTATCCTACCTCAATATTTTAGGGCACTCTTGAAGAAACTACATATCGCTAACACCTTTTTTGAAGATGAGCTCTTAGGAAAAGCTCCTAAAGACCTCAAATTAGCTCTCTCTTCCTCTTCCATCTATCAATCCCTCTCCGAGATTCCCCTCTATTTCATGGACAAGGAAGATGCACTTCTTGTTAGAGACGAACGTAGGGGCCCTCATTTTTATACCTTCGACGACCCTCCTAAAGAGCCACACATCATCGAATCTTGGGGTGCCTCAAATCTCATCTCAGATTTTGCAAAAAAACATGGACACCACTATCTATCTCCCGATTTATCTGTGGTTAAAAAAGTTCACGCAAAAAATTTCATCCTTCCACCTTTTGCAACTCTTTTAGAAAATGCTACCCTTGCACTTGACTGGATTAGAGATCCACCTTACCCAAAAGTTCTAAAGTCAAATATCTCACTTTCTGCAAAAGGTCACTTTATAGCGCTATCGCCACTTGCGAAAGTAGATACCTACCTAAAAAAAGCAAACTACCCTCTTAGAGGTGAGCCTTGGCTGAATCGCTGTTTTGATTTCTCTACACAATGGTTCATTGATAAGGGGATTCACTATTTAGGAGCCTGCGTTTTAAATAACAATCAAAGAGGCTCTTATCTGTCTACTATTGTAGGTAACCCTAAAGAGACATTTGGCACCTTCTTTCCCTATCTTGAAAAGCATAAAAAAGAGGCGCTTTTGCTTCTTCAAAAAATAAAAAATGAAGGGTACTTTGGAAACGTTGGTCTAGATGCTTTTATCTATGATGAAAACAAACTCGCTATCTCAGAAATCAATGCAAGAAAGACGATGAGTTATGCAGCGCTTCAGGCACAAAGAAAAAGATACCCTGAACAAACAATTCGTTTCACGTTTAAAGATAAAAAAATAGCCATTTCGACCGATCTACTCTATACTGAGGAGCAATGTAAAAGGTGAGAAAAATAGATGTCTTTAGATCTTTTGAAAATCAAAGGTGGAAATCCTCTCAAAGGTAACCTAAAAGCAAGTGGCGCTAAAAATGCCATTACTAAAATGCTTGTAGCTTCACTGATTTCCAATAAAAAAAGCACACTCAGAAACGTTCCAAATATAGGCGATGTCGAAATTACTGTGAACTTATGCAGAGAAATTGGCATGATCGTAAATTGGAACAAAGAAGAGAGAGTCATTGAAGTCATCACTCCCGAAATTAAATCAACCTACATTCCTCAGCGCTTTTCAGGAGCAAACCGAATACCTATATTACTTATCGGAGCTCTTTTAGGAAGAACCACTAATGACATTATCGTTCCCACAGTTGGGGGTGATATGCTCGGGAAAAGGCCTGTAGATTTTCACATTAATGCACTAGAACTTCTCGGTGCAAATGTTGAATATCGCGAAATGAAAAGAGAGGGCGCCTACTTCGCATCTGCCCATCATGGCCTACAAGGTTCAGTGATACACCTCCCCTATCCATCCGTCGGCGCTACTGAAAACGCGATGCTAGCAGCAGTGAGAGCTAAAGGCACCACAGTGATCAAAAATGCTGCTATGGAACCAGAAATTATCGACATTATTCTTTTCATGCAAAAGATGGGTGTACATATTACAATAGACTCCGACCGTACTATTCGAATTGAAGAGACTACAGAATTTTACGAAGCCGACCATACTGTCATCTCAGATAGAAATGAAATTGCATCCTATGCCCTTGCCGCAATTAGCACTAAGGGCGATGTATTTATTGAAGGTGCTCGTCATGAACATATGATCTCTTTTTTAAATCTACTTCAAGGCATTGGCGGAAGATTTGAAGTAAAAGAAAATGGGATTCGTTTTTTGATTTGAAAAATTTCGGGGTATATTGACATTGTAAACAATGTTAATGCAGGTTTTTTTTACC
>JAJFML010000010.1 GCA_021772195.1 Chlamydiota bacterium
TTGGGATGCGATCTACGGCTACCTCGCTTTAGAAAGCAATGCAGATACTGTCATAGGAACGACTTGGTATGATCAAAAAGAGACGGCAGGGCTCGGTGCAAATATTGCCCTTCCTTCCTTTCAAAAGCAGTTTTTTGGAAAAGTCATCTTTCAAGAGTCTCCTGGCGGATCTACCGATTTTCAGACCGCGCCAATTGGAATCAATGTGATAAAGGGAAAGGTATCTGAAGTGCTAGGATCCTCACCGAAAGCAAAAAGTTCTGTCGATGGAATAACAGGCGCAACCCTCACATCGCAAGGAGTGACAAGCGCATATCATCAAACGCTTGCGCCCTACAGACCGTTCTTAATTAAGGCTAAAAGTAAGATCTAGCGTAGCTAAACACCCCTAAAAGAAGGCCCGCAAGACCGCCTACAAGTTGATCATTCTTAGCTTTTTCTTCCGCTCTACACTTTTTTTCAAAAGAATTTAGACCTACCATCTCTCTTTCTTTATGCTTTCTGTCTATTAGCTTTTTTCCTACGGTGGATTGATGCCTGATTCCTTTGATCTGCTCTACTGCCTCTTCTGCACTCATACCTCGATGCTTGATCAAGTATGCTGCAATCAGCATAGCAGACCTGCCATGACCTGCTCTACAGTGAACATAAACGTTTTCACCTTTTTCCATTTTACCATGGATATAATTTGCAACATCATTCAGCTGCTCAACACTTGGGTAGGTATGATCATCAACTTGCAGCTTCTTATAATCCATTCCCACCTTTTGATAATCGGCATCAGAATACGGCACTGAAATAGACCAAGGCCTTCTTTCCCAAGGCTGGTTAACAGATACAACAGCTTTTACACCTTCTTTTCTGAGGTCTTCAATATCAGCAGTTACTCGGTTAGGCAAAGCTCCTAAAAAGAGTCGGGATTTATTCTCCGTTTCAAAAATTGGATCGTAGTTATGGTGTTCATTCTGCTTCTTTTTTTGAATGCGTTCCACTATCGAAAAGTCCATGGAGATTTTGTCTTTAACACCATCCTTCGCCAAATAATATAGTAGTGTACCTCCAATCCCCAAAATCCTAGCACCAATTGCAGAAGCTAAAACGATACCAGCAATAACAGCCCAGCCAAAAGGAGTAGAAACAAGAGCGCCCAAAATAATTGCAAGAGCAACGGTAGTGACAATCAATGCAACAGTACCTACTTTTGAAGCCACATATAATCGTGAATTTTTAAGCCCCTCCTCGAGTTTATTAAAGCCCTCTAAATCACCACTCTCTAGAAGTGCAACCCTACTCTCATCGATAGCAGTCTCAAATTCAAAAAAACATTTAACACCTGTCCAAAACCACGCAAAGCTCCCCTTTTTATCACTTCTTACGTAGCTATCTGTAGGCTCTTTTGAGAAACGCTTTTGAGCAAGCTTTGAAAATGCTAAATTTTCAGAATCCAGCTTAGAGACCTCGTCTCTATTCCTTAGATCAACTAATCTTTCTTTATTTATCGAAATAGACATAATAACACTTTATTTTAATTATAATATTAGTATTATAACATAATAATTAAATTTATACTATATATAAATGTTCTTTAAATAAACTTACTTCTTGACAGCATGCTAAGGAGACGCTGAACAACTCATATATTTCATCTCTCCATAAAAATGGCCTCAAATTGATTTTTTGATCTACCTAACTGTCAAAAGTTTATGTGGCCTCCAAAATAGCAGTTAATCGGACCTTCTTTAAATTCGATATTGAAAGAACAAAAAACCTCTTTTATGGAGCTTCGAATAAGGTCTATTCAAATGCGGCGCAGTAGATCTTTTTCTTAGTTGAAGAACTATTACCATTTATTCTATAAAGAAAATTTATGAATGGAAAGAAGCCTCACCTAAAGACCTTTTTTTTAGATCCTCTCTGGAAAAACAACCAAATCCTGGTTGCAATCCTCGGAATTTGCTCTGCTTTAGCCGTAACAATCGAAGTCAAAGTTGCGCTCACAATGGCGCTCTCTGTCTCCTTTGTCACTGCTTTTTCAAGTTTACTAGTCTCCCTCATCCGAAAAATCACCCCCGATAATGTACGGATGATTGCGCAATTAGCGATTATCTCGCTTTTTGTCATCATTGTGGACCAATTTCTAAAGGCCTATTTCTACCCCATGTCCAAAATTCTCTCTGTATTCGTGGGCCTAATCATCACCAACTGCCTCGTGATGGGAAGAGCTGAGAGTATGGCAAAAAATGTACCTCCTATTCCTGCCTTCTTAGACGGCTTATCTGCAGGCCTTGGCTATGGTTATGTGATTGTGGCTGTCGGCATCATTCGTGAGCTTTTTGGCTTTGGCACGCTGATGGGCTTCCGAGTTATTCCCGAAGCTGTTTATGCCTCATTTGCACACCCATCTTGGTATGTCAATTTTGGCCTAATGCCACTAGCTCCTGCTGCCTTTTTTATTATTGGCGGCTTTATCTGCATCGCAAACTATATTAACGATAGGAAGGGCGCCTAAATGTGGATGGGAACATATACCGTAATGAGTCTTCTTGGACTCTTTATCCAATCGACTTTGATCCAAAACATCTTACTCTTCTACTTTTTAGGAATGTGCTCCTATTTAGCATGCTCTAACCGCATTCAAACAGCTAATGGACTCGGCCTTGCAGTCACCTTTGTCCTCACCATTGCAGGCACGCTAAATTGGTTTGTTCACCAATATGTAACGGCGCCAGGCGCTCTTTCTTGGCTCTCTGTTATTGGAGTAAATGCTGCAGATATTGATCTAAGCTTTCTAGAACTTCTTATCTATATCTCAGTCATCGCCGCCTTTGTCCAAGTCTTAGAGATTGTCATCGATAAGTTCTCACCTACCCTCTATGCCGCGCTCGGGGTCTATCTTCCCCTTATTACCGTCAACTGTGCCATATTAGGCGCTTCTCTCTTCGCAACGGTTAGGGAGTATGCCTTCATACCCAATCTTGTCTATATGTTGGGCACTGGCCTTGGCTGGTGGCTTGCGATCCTACTCATCGCATCGATCAGAGAAAAGCTAACCTATTCACACATCCCAAAATATCTACAAGGGATGGCCATCACATTTATTATGACCGGATTAATGGCGCTGGCTTTCATGGCTTTTACAGGAATTAATCTCGAAAAGGATTCAGATAAAAATCTTTCTGAGTTAGTTGAAAACCTGTAATTTTTTTTTGAATTATACTCGCAGTTGAGCTAGACTTTTGGTAAAATTTTTTTTAATTACTGAAAGCACATCAATTATGACTACCTCTTTATCTTCAGAGAGAAAAAGCACAGGCAACTGTGAATTTTCCATTATCTACGTTAAACCCAAACACAAACCCTCTCGAATATGTGCGATCTGTGATGGATCAAGATCTATCGATAAATACTGGAGAGGAAAATTTGCCCACTCGGCATGTACTGAGCAAGTCAGCAATTCCGAAAAAATTCTATGGGCTAGGTTAGATAGAATGGCATATATCACCCTTGGGGCAAAATATGCTATTCACAGTGAAGTTTTAAAGTATGCAAAAAAACATTTTGAGGGAATAAGTCTTTCCTATGTATTTGCTTACAAAAGAGAAAAAGAATTAAACGATCTATATACAAGAATAAACCTTACAAAAATTAGAAATAGAGTCGTTAAATAATTTATGTTGTTTGATTGGCGTAACCTGATGCATCTAAAAGAGCCTCATATTCGCTCTCATCTGACATATCTATAGTAAAGAGCCAGCCACCCTCTTCTGCCTTTGCATTGATGAGAGAGGGATTTTCTTTCAACTTCTCATTGACGCACAAAATCTTCCCAGAAACAGGCGTATAAATATCAGCTGCAGCTTTTGTAGATTCTAGAACACAAACTGCATCTCCTGCCTTTATTTCATCTCCCACTTTTGGAAGTTCGATAAATACAATTTCGCCTAGCTCACTCTGTGCATGGTCAGTAATACCTACAACCGAGCCTCTTTCATCCTTACGAACCCATTCATGTGATTCAGAAAATCGCATATCCTCTCCTATTTTTTTAAATTGAGCGTGCCCCATAACTGAGGGTTTGTCTCAGGTGCATATTCAAAAGAGGAGAAGGCAAAATTTTGTGCCTCTCCATCTGTCCTGTTGATGCGGTAATTAAAGCCTAGCCTAGAGAATTCATTTGGTCTAAAAGAGTGCATCGCATCAGTTGGAATTTCAATATCCATCACATAGGATTTTCGGTCAATATGAGTTGTTGCGTTTAGATCGGTAGGAAGCGCAAGAGTGTGCATGTCATCCGTTCGAAATTTTGTCACCTCTTTTGCATAGATGCCGTCTATTTCATCGGGAAAAAAGACTAAATGGTGACAAAAGGCAGTCATAAATTTACGCGACTTGAGATCTCTCGTATCAATAAAGATTTCGACAGAGTCCCCTTTTCTAAATTCTCGATCTACTTTTTCAAAAGGTGTCTTAGCTTCAATGTGAAAAAGGATTTTCTCCTCAGTCCAAGCTGCATAGACATCCGCGAAGGACTCTTCGCTAAGATAGTTCTGAGTCTTAGGCAAGAGATACTCTTTTGTATAGAAAGTCGTTCTATTTTTCGGTAGGTGCAAAAAATCTGCCTCTACCGAAAAAAAGGGCAAAACAGAAAGAGAGGGCACATCTTCAAACATGATCTTATTCTTTAAAGAAGAGAGTCTCTTTCATTTCTCCTAAAAGGGATCTACCAAGCGTGAGTTTTGCTTCACTCTCAAGCAGCTCTTTTGCAAGTGCAATTGCTCCTGAGTCTTTAATTGTCTTCTCATTCATTTTAAAGAAAGAGTTGTCTTGAACGGGAGAAAATGCCCCCTTTTCCAGTTCAAAAAGATCTGCATTTAAGTGAGATCTTAAGATCGTATCATTCTGCGAAATGATCTTAAATTGCGCTTGAACAGGATCGGAGTGACTTTGTAAAAACTCGGAATGGTTTCCATTTTGGACAAGGTCATTTTGAACTCGTTCAAGAAATGACGTAAACAAGCTCTTAGGATCATCATAGAGAACCTCTGCTACTTCCTCTTTGACATCGAAAAAATCTTTGTCTTTAAATTGAGAAGGATGGGTTTTTTGCACTTTTGCAAACTCTTTTTTCAATCTAGTATCTACGATCTTTTGGAGTAAGCCTAAAAGATTTGCTTCTCTGTATGTCAGAACTCTTTTCTGATCATCTCTCTTTATAAGTCTGACTTTATAATAGATCTTATTGTCTTCTGTGTAGGCAGATAGCTCATTTTGTACGCGCTCCTCTAAAGAGGAAATCATCTCTTGGTCTTTGCACGGCGCCTTTTCTAAAAGCTCTACAAAATGGGGATCTTGAATATCACATCCAAAAATCTGTCCATCATGTGAAATTGACAACTCCATTCTCCTCATAGGCGCTCTTTCCAGAGCACTTAGAATAATTTCAGGAGAAGATTTCACCATTTCATTTCTTGAAAACTGATCGACTTTGGCGCGAATAGGTGCATCCAATTCTTCTAACATTTTAAAGCGCTCTTCTCTTGTCTTTAGACTTACGCCCTTAACGGAAGGGAAATTATCAGTAAGTCTCTTCCAGTTTGCATCGGAGAGCTGCCAATCCCACATCTTTTTAACAGGCAGTTGAAGAGATGCTTTTTCGCTCTTAAGAGAGGCTATCTCAACAGAAAAATTACGGTGAACAAATTCAGGAGAAAACTCTTTCATCTCTTCCTTTGAGTAAAAAGAGCAATTTAAGCTTTCATCGTGCAATCTAGCTACCTTGTCCATGTAAATGTCAAATTTTGCACTATCTGTGCTTGAGTTAAATTGAAACTCGGGAGCCATTTGAAAGCGCTCAACCTCTGCTGTAAGAGAGGCATATGATTCAAAGCCTTCAAAAGTAGCAGGATCTAAAAAGATGGAGCCCGCTTGATCATTTAAGTACCTTCTAAATAGGAGAACTGATTTCCACAGACTCACCGCTTTTCTCTCATCGAGTCCTAAAATATCCAGCTGCTTTTTGTAGACCTCTTGTAAAGAGATCTCTTGATCGTTGCTTTGAATCGCTGCTTGAATCCCATTCATGAGATCGATTTTTGCCTCAGTATCACTGACAACATATCCTCTCTCTTCAGCAATCTCAGCACTATTAACTAGGTATTGAGCAACCAAATCGATAAATTTACTTGAAAACCAATCAGATGCAGAAGAAAACCCAAAGAGCATCATGTCATCGTGATAGAGTCTTTCGTCGGGAGTAATGCTAGGATATTGCTTTTGCTGATAGACCAAAACTCTGCGGAGCATACTGGGATTAAATCGGCATTGTTCAAGATAGAGATCAGCCATAATTTCAAAGCTCTTTAAATTAAACTCGTCCTGACTTTTCAGCATATTCAGTTTTTTAGGGATTTCAGGTGCGAATCTCGACCATACAGCTTCTGCAGATAGAAAAGGAGCCTCTGGGTGACGATAAGGAGTAAAACGTCTCATCTTGTTCCAGCTCTCCTCCATCTCATCTTTCATTTCATCGTAATAGGTCTCAAAGAGAAAGTGAGCAAGGCTCGTTTTTAAAAAGTCAGATGCAATGATCCCATCATTAAAAAAGTTTGGATAAGAGTTCCTGCTAAAACTCATATTCTTGTCATAGCTAATAAAGCGACTCAAAGTATAGAGCTCAGATTCTTTTAAGCTTTTGCCGCTATATGTTTTACCTACAGTTCTGTCTGTTACTTTTGCATCATTGTCAAAAATCGCAGAATAGGTCCCGAAAAATGAGAATGATAAGATAATGACCGTGGTAACACAGATATAAAGTAGTTTCTGGTACTTTCTAAAAAGCTGTAGCATAACTTATTCCTTTAGTAGGCTTTTGCAAATATAACGCGTTTTTTACTTGGTTTTCCAGAAAAGATGCATTTTCCTTCGCTCTCTTTTCCATCATTTGGGATGCATCTAGCTGTCACGCCCAATTCTTTTTGAATTTTTTCATGGACACCTGCTTCTTCATTATAGAAGACAGATGCGAACCCACTCTCCCCATCTTTCTTAGAAAAGAAATCGTAGAATTCTTTCTCATCGTTTAATTCGTGAGTGTTTTCTTTTAAAAAATTTTTTGCTTTTTTGTAAATTTTATCTTGGATGTTCTGAAGAATTTCACTTGCTTTTTGCACAAAATCTTCTGCTACAAAAAACTCTTTTTCCTTTGGGCCTTTATCTCTTCTCATCATAGTAACTTTGCCCTCATTCATCTCACGAGCACCGATTTCTATACGAATTGGCATGCCCTTTTTCACCCAGCTCCAACTTTTTTCACCCGCTCTCATATCGCGATCATCGAGCACCACTTGAATAGGCATCTCATGAAAAAGCTCTTTCTGAAGGTCCGCTTTTAGTTTTTCTGCAAAGGCTAATACGTCGCATCGAAGAGACTCATCATGAATAATAGGAATAATAACAATGTGTTTATGGGCAATACGTGGAGGTAAGACAAGACCATCATCATCGCTGTGAGCCATAATCATACCGCCAATCAGCCTAGTTGTCGCACCCCAAGAGGTGGTCCAACCATATTCAAGCGAACCCTCTTTTGTCTGGAACTTGATATCGCACGATTTAGAAAAGTTTTGACCTAAAAAGTGGCTTGTTCCTGCCTGAAGAGCTTTTTTATCCTGCATCATCGCTTCAAAAGTAAAGGTTTCAACAGCGCCAGGAAAGCGCTCATCTTTTGTCTTTCTACCAGGAATAACTGGCATAGCGAGATAATCCTCGCAGAAAGCAACATAGACGCCGAGCATCTTTTTTGCCTCTTCCATAGCTTCTTCACTCGTCGCATGAACCGTGTGACCTTCTTGCCAAAGAAATTCTGTCGTGCGCAAAAAGAGCCTTGTTCTCATTTCCCAGCGAACAACGTTGGCCCACTGATTAATTAAAAGAGGAAGGTCGCGATAAGAGCTCACCCACCTGGAAAAAGTATCGCCGATGATCATCTCGGAAGTAGGCCTTACAACAAGAGGCTCTTCCAACTTTCCACCTGGAACCAACTTACCATCTTTCCCCTTCTCTAACCTGTGATGAGTAACAACCGCGCACTCTTTAGCAAAGCCTTCAACATGCTCAGCCTCTTTTTCCAAAAAACTTAAGGGAATAAAAATAGGAAAATAGGCGTTTTGATGACCAGTCTCTTTAAATTTTCTATCGAGCTCATACTGTATGCGCTCCCAAATGCCATAGCCCCAGGGCTTAATTACCATGCAACCTCGCACCTGTGAATGCTCAGCCATATCGGCGGCTTTCACAACCTCTTGATACCATTCAGGATAATTTTCAGCTCTTGTAGGAGTGATTGCGGTGCGTTTTGCCATTGTAGTAACCATATCTTTGAAGGGACAGTATAACCAATAAGATGATAATATTAAAGTGCTTGTTTAAAATGTTTAATTAAAAAGACTTTCATTTGATACCGAAGATCGTCCAGCTCATTCTTTGTCCAGTTTCCATCTAAAGGCTGATAAGAAAAGTTTTGCATGGCTGCCTGGATATTTTCACCATCCTTTAATAGTAAAGAGAGAAGCTCTTCATTAGGTTTCGCAAGTGAGATTGTTCCCTGATGAAGATAACCTGTTCGTTTTTTTCTTTGAGCCGCTCCCGCAATTTTCCTTCCCTTCAGAACAACATCATATTTGGTTGGCTTTGCCATACAAAAATAACGATTTCCTTCCATATCCTCAGGAATCAAAACGGTTTCACTTAAATCAAAGAGTTCATCTACAGCTGTTTTTACAAGATCTCCCACAAACGCATAGTTTTCTAGCGTATTCATAGAAAAATCAGGATGAGCGCTCGGCATCAGAAAAGAAAAAGCAAGATCCCAGGAATGAAAAACAACACCTCCACCTGTGGGTCTTTTTGCAATGTCGATATTTCTATTTACCAACTCTTTTAAATTTAAAAGCTCTTCCGGTTTGGAAAAATATCCGTGGGTGACAGAATCTTTTTCCCACTCATAAAAATGCAGAATAGGATCTTGACTTCGATCTAGAAGATCTAGCATCTCTTGATCCATTTGCATGTTCTCTTTAGCGCTCATTGGCTTCGTCTCAAGAACCTGTAACATAAAAAACTCCTTGAAATTATTTCTTGATTGTTGAATTTATTCAAGAAAACGCACCTTCTGTGAAAGCTTAGTTAAACCGGCTCTCTGAAGTTGCAAGAATAATAAAAATCACTTACAATACTAATTAGGAAGTGTATTTTTTACATCCTTTAATCTCCGGGAATTTAATTGATTCCCACAACGCTGTGAGAAGATCATGTTTGACAAGTTCACCAATCGCGCAAAGCAAGTCATTAAACTCGCAAAAAAAGAAGCTCAAAGGCTCAACCACAATTACTTAGGAACAGAGCATGTCCTTTTAGGGCTTCTCAAGTTAGGTCAAGGAATTGCCGTCAACGTCCTTAGAAATCTCAACTTGGATTATGAAACGATTCGCGCAGAAGTCGAAAGAATTGTTGGATTTGGGCCAGAGATTCAAGTCTATGGCGATCCTGCTCTCACAGGAAAAGTTAAAAAAGTTTTTGAATTTGCAAACGAAGAGGCAAACAACCTCAACCACAATTACGTTGGCACAGAGCACTTACTTCTCGCCCTTCTTCGTCAAACAGATGGCGTTGCAGCTCAAGTTCTTGAAAACCTAAACGTCAATTTAAAAGAAGTTAGAAAAGAGGTTCTAAAGGAGCTTGAAACATTTAATCTACAGCTTCCACCAATGGGCGGAAACCCAAGCTCTCCTCAAAATAGTGCTGCAAAAAATCCTGAAAGAACACAACCAGCAGATAAGATGCCAGCTCTAAGAGCCTACGGTCACGATCTGACTGAGCTTTGCAGAGAGGGAAAAATGGATCCGGTGATCGGCCGTAAAGATGAAGTTGAAAGACTCATTCTCATTCTTTGCAGAAGAAGAAAAAATAACCCTGTTCTTATGGGAGAAGCAGGTGTTGGTAAAACAGCTATTGTAGAAGGTCTTGCTCAATCCATTGTTGATGGGAATGTTCCTGACAACCTCCGAAATAAAAAGGTGATCTCACTCGACCTTACTCTCATGATCGCTGGTACAAAATATCGCGGTCAGTTTGAAGAGCGTATTAAAGCTGTCATGGATGAGATCAAGAAAAATGGAAACATCCTCCTTTTCATCGATGAGATCCATACAATTGTAGGCGCGGGTGCAGCAGAAGGCGCAATTGATGCCTCCAATATTTTAAAACCAGCTCTCTCTAGAGGTGAAATCCAATGTATTGGCGCCACCACTATTGATGAATACCGCAAGCACATTGAAAAAGATGCTGCTTTAGAAAGACGCTTTCAAAAAATCATGGTTCATCCTCCAACTCTAGATGATAGTGTTGAAATTCTAACTGGTCTAAAGCCCAAATATGAAGCTCATCACAAATGTGTCTATACAGAAGAAGCTCTTAAAGGCGCTGTCTACCTCTCAGATCGTTACATTACAGGAAGATTCTTGCCAGATAAAGCCATCGATCTACTCGATGAAGCGGGCGCAAAAGCTAGAATCTCAAACATGAGACAACCTGAAGAAATCACCAATCTAGAAGCGGAAATTGAAGATAGCAGACTCTCTAAAGAAGAGGCAATCGGCCATCAAGAATATGAAAAGGCCGCCAAACTTCGCG
>JAJFML010000091.1 GCA_021772195.1 Chlamydiota bacterium
AAAATTAAGCTGGTTCTAAAAATTGATTCTCCAGTTGCAGCTAGATCCTTTCACGAAGAATTATTATCGGGAAGAAGTCCCGCTCACCTAAAAGAACAACCTTCCTGGATTGTTAACGGTGATCTATATGAAACTACTTTCTATGCAAAACCTGGATATCAATATGATTAAGAAGCTTGGAAAACTCTGTGGAAATCCATTTTTCTTCTCACTTTTCATGATGTTAGCAGTAGCTCCTTTGTTACTTCTAGTGGCGCATGTTTATAACGAACAAAAAAATATTTCGACTCTAAATGATCTCTTAAGCAATTTGCAAAGTAGAGCTGAAACATCTCATTTTAGCCGACTTAGGAAAAAGCAGTTCTTAGAAAAATATACCCTTTATGACCCTTATTTTCTAAATAATCACATAGAGACTCTTTCCTTTTTAAAAGATGAAAATCAAGCCATTTCAAGGGCACTTGATCACCCTATTTTTTGTTCCAATAAACTTCTAAAAAAGAGGAAAAAGTCTCTAGAAGAAAACCAATTACTCTTTAGAGAAGAAAACGTTCAGTCCACACCTATTATAAAAGAGACAAACGAGGTTCAAATTAAACGAGTTGAACTGAATTTAAGTGATATTGAGCAACTTCTCTCAGAGGTAGAAGATGTGCCTCTTGGAGGCTACTTTCCCTCTAAGCAAAGACCCCAAATGTTTTTAACAAATTTTTCACTTCATCGAATCAAGAAAACGAATTCCGTGGAAGTATTTGAACTTGAGTGTGAAATTTTTAAGAGAGAATTTTTAAAAAAAATAAAACCCTTGAAGAGCGATGTTAATTAGATTTTCCCTTTTTATTCTCTTAACACTTTTTATAGCCGGATGTGCCTCAAGAGTAGCTCATTCAAAAAATGAAATTGCTTGTATCCAAATCAAAGACCAAAATGGCCTATCAGAAACAATAAACAATCCGGAAAGATTAGAACAATTTGAATCTGTCGATTTTCTTCAATCCCAACCTTATAAACAAATTCTTCGAGTCTATAACAAGGATCAAGAAGGAAAAAGCCACTCAATTTTCACCTCATACCACTCAAATGGACTTGTAAAACAATACCTTGAAGGCATTGACACCATAGCTAAAGGAGATTACAAAGAGTGGTATTCGAATGGGCAAATTAAGATTGTTGCTCATGTTGTAGGCGGCCCATGTGATTTAAATCCATCTGCACAAAATGAATGGCTATTCGATGGTGAGTCAAAAGCTTGGTCTGAAGACGGAAACTTAGAAGCGATATTCAATTACGATAAAGGCGCCTTAAATGGCACAACACTTTACTTCTTTGCAAGTGGTGCAAAAAAGAAGTCCATCTCCTATCAACGAAACCAAATCCACGGCGAGATTTGTACCTATTTTGAAAATGGCGCTCTAAAATCTAAAACTGATTATGTTCAGGGTAAAAAATCTGGCACCTCTCTAGGTTATTGGCAAAATGAAAAACCCTCTTATTTCGAAGAGTATAATAACGGAAATCTAATTACAGGTATTTACTATTCCCCAACTGCAAAAGTCGCCTCGGAAGTTCAAGGAGGATCAGGTTTCCGTTCATTTTTTAAAGATGGCTCTTTACATGAGACTCAAGAGTTCAGAGATGGAGTCTTGGATGGACTAGTAGAGAGTTATGATCGTTATGGTGAAAAAGTACGCCAACTACATATGAAGAACGGAATGAAACAAGGAGAAGAGGTTGAATACTATCAAATTAATCAAGCCTCATCAAATATAGAATCTCGCAAAAAACTCTCTATTAGTTGGGACGAGGACATGATCCATGGAATTGTTAAAACTTGGTATCCTAATGGGAAACTTGAAACCCAGAAAGAATTTTACCAAAATAAGAAAAATGGTTCAGCCTGTGGTTGGTATTCTGATGGAAGTGTCATGTTTATTGAAGAATATGAAAAAGATCTCCTTGATAAAGGTACGTATTATAAACAACATCAAAAATCTCCAGCATCAAAAGTCGTTGAAGGAAGCGGAACAGCATCCATTTATGATGGGAAAACCGGTGCTTTTATCAGAAAAGTTCAATATTTAAATGGCAAACCTCAAGAATGAGTACATACCCTAAATCTGGACGAATATTCTAAATTACTTCTCACAGGTAGAAGGACAGCACTTTCCCTTTTTATCTTTCTTCGGTTTAGGCTTACAATAATAGGGGCCCGGGCAACTATTTGCTTTGACAAGAGCTCCTGGAGAAACACTGCTACATACAGAATAATACCCTCCATTAGAACATTTCCAAATAACCGTATAAGGAGTTATGGACGTATCATATCCGTAATTTGGCTTCTTAAGCTCTGTAGACTTGAGGTTAGTAACTTGGTTTTTTTGTTCACCTGGTTGAAGTACCTTTTGTGCCAAAAATGTACCATCATATGTCTGAATAAGAGCCGTTAGAACAAACGGAGAGTCATTGATTAGAGTCACTCCTCCATATGCACACACCTGTAAAGCCAATAAAATTAGAGTGGTCAGTAAACGCATAATTATCTCCTTATTTCTTATTCTTAAGATAAATTTAATTATAAATCAAATAACTATTCTCTCAAATTCAACATAATTATCTGAAAACAAGACTCTTAGTATTATTTTACAAATCTAAGTTCACATTATTAAAATATTAATTTGAATTAAAATCATTACTTCATACTATAATAAAACTAAAAACATTGA
>JAJFML010000092.1 GCA_021772195.1 Chlamydiota bacterium
GGCGCATGGAAATTCTCTAAGAGCGATCACCATGTTTTTAGAAGATCTTTCTAAAGAAGAAGTTCTCAAGTTGGAAATTGCAACAGGAGAGCCGATTATCTATAACTATTCATCGGGCAACTTTGTAAAAGAATGATTAATCTTGATCATCATAACCAAACGCCTCTCTCGGACGCTGTTCGAGAAAAAATGATCTCTTTTTTAGGCAAGGAGCTAACCTCTCCCCATGAAAAGCAGTTAAGATGCGTTTTTTTAGATTCTGTTGAGGCGGATGAAACCGATCAGCTCTTTTTAAGAGAGTCTCATGATCAGGTGATTCATGAGGTACTCTTTGGGGTCTATTTCGATATTGCAGTAAGGACGGGTAAAAACCACTTTATTGCTTTTAAGACAGAAGATGCGGCCATTTTGCTGACTTTAAAAAAGCTAGAAGAGGCGGGCTGTTTTATTCACTTGATTTCAAGCGAAGATGAGCTCGGAAAATTTATCGGCCCAAAGACAGCTCTTGTAACGCTTTCATGGGCCAATGGTCTTACGGGAACTCTTCATGACATCGAAAAGATTTCTAAAATCTGCACTCAAAAACATGTTCCACTTCATGTAGATGCCTCTTATGTTTTAGGGAAAATCTATTTCTCTTTGAAAGAGCTCGATATCTCCTATTTGACTTTTTCTGGAAAATATATTCACGGACCTGAAAATTCTGGGTGCCTAATTGTGAAAAAAGAGATTGAGTTTTCTCCCTTGGGAAAAGAGGGTGTATCTTCCTCTCTACTTGTGGGGTTTTCAGAAGCTGCAAAAAAGAGCTCGCTCTATCTCGATCAAATGGCAATGGAGTCACAGAGGCTTAGAAATCTTCTCGAAGAGAAGATCTTATTAGGCGTAGATGGAAGCGCAGCTCTTTTTCAAAATGAATTTAGGCTTCCAAATGTCACAGCAATACATTTCCCTTATGTCCATCATGAAGCGCTTTTATTTAGACTTCAAAAAAGAGATCTAATGGCTACTTCTGGTGGAGGAAAAACGCAGCCACTTTTTCGCCAACAAGATTTTTCATCAATTAGCTTTTGTCTCAGTAGATATACTACGGAAGAAGAGGTTTTAAGAGCATCTGAGATCATCATAGAAGAGGCTCTCTTTTTACAAGAGATCTCAAAGGGGTGCTTTCATGATAGGTAAGAAGCTGACTCAAAAAATTCTAAGACCGCTTTTTGCAGGTGTTTTTACGCAAGATGAGACCAAAGGCATGCGTCTCATTATTGGCGAAGAGGGAGACCCTTTAACAGGTCCTGCCGTTAAACTCTATTTGCTCATCGATGAATCAGATGGCGTGATTGCAGATGTGGCCTTCCAAGCTTATGGTTCGCCTGCATTAATTGGTGCTGCAGATACTGCATGTGAGCTCATATTGAGAAAAAATCACGCAGGGGCTGCCAGAATCAGCGCCGATTTGATTGATCAACATGTGAGGGATAAAAAAAATATTCCAGCATTTTCTGAAGAGATGAATTCTGATCTCAATCTCGTGATTTCCGCTCTCGATGATGCAACTCGGAAATGCTCAGATCTGCCATCGCAAACTTCCTATGAATCTACACCTATTGCATTTGATTTTCCCAATGAAGGGGTCTATCCTGGTTTTGAAGAGCTTGAAAAAGAGCAAAAAATTGCTGTGATTGAAGAGATTGTCGAAAAAGAAATTCGCCCTTATGTGGAACTGGATGCTGGAGGGGTTGATATTCATGACCTTGTGAAAGATGAGGTCTTTATCTCTTATAGCGGCTCTTGTACAAGCTGCTATGCAGCAACAGGCTCTACCCTTTCTGCTATTCAAAATATCTTAAGAGCGCGAGTCCACCCTGAGCTCACTGTCACTCCGATTTTAAGTTAATTTTGAATAACTGCTGTAGAATTGGTTTTTCTCCTTTTTTTCGATAGAAACTTGGATTTTATCGGTTTTCATTGTATAAAAGACCTCCTCTAAAATATTAAAAAGTGGAAAAATGCGTCAGGGAGCAAAAGTTTTATATGATGAATTGCTTTTAGCTCCAAAGCTGCTCTTTTCGGGTATTGGTTGGGCTATGGGGCTTCAGCTTGCAGGTATTTTGGGCGCTGGATTTGGTGATGCTTTTGGAACCTTTTTGGGTTGCATCATGGCTCTTCTTATGGAGATCACCGTTCGATATTATAGAAAAAACTTTGAGGACTTTCATCTTTTTGATCTACTCAAGTTTGCGGTTATTCTTTTTTCAGGGAGTTTCGCCTGTGGACTCATCTTCAATATTGCGCTTGATTGGGCAAGTGTTGTCTGCTTTGGAAATGAAATTGGTATTACCATTACCACTGCTTTAATTAGCTCTACGCTCTTTCTAGTAGGGCTTACATTTGCAAGAGCGTTTTTTCAAAATAAAGAATTTTCAATATCGCTTTGTAATTTTAAAAAAGATTTTGAGCTTAGTTTTACAATTATTCTTTGTGCAGAGATCGGATTTGTAGGAACAAGCTTCCCGATTTTAGGTGAGTGGTTTACAGGGCCAGAGCCTAGCAAAGCGGGCATTGCAGCTGCGCTTGGAGGTTGTGCGGCTGATCTTTTTATCAAAGCCTTCAAGAGCCTTCGAATTATCTATTTAGACATGGTTGTAAGAAGAAATTTGAATAAAAGAACTCTGAACCTATCTCAGTAAAATATTGTGAGATCTAGTCTTTATCCCAATTTAAAACTTTAAAAAAGGCGTAAAGGCTGAACGATTGTTTGAAAAACCGAGGTTTTGGGTATTTATCATAAGGTTAATTCTCGAGGTCTCTGTTTTAGGATTGTAGGTGAATTTTAACTTCTTTCCAGAGGAAGAGAAAACTGTAAAGTTGTAAGTTTTCTTTTCAGGCCTTCCTTGAGCTTCCCAACCTAAATGTAAGAGCTGTCCCCAGGCTACCTTTTGTATAGGGATGGACTTTTCCTTTAGTGGGGTATTGGAATTATTTCTTATTAGTGTAGGGCCGGTAGTTGGAGAGTATGGTCTAATTGCTGATATTTTATTTTCTCATTGTTGGTTTTAATTATATTATAGCAAGTTATCTTACATAACTAAAATCATCCAAAAGTATATTATGACTTATTAATTACTTTAATGGTGATGAGAGGTTACTTCTTTCGAATGATGCCGGGATGGTAGTAGACCGTGCCTTCGGATGTGCGGATTTTATAAACTAAGTTTGGAGGTCTATTCCAATCAATAAAATCCCTGTCGCATAAAGCTTTTAGAATTTGTATTCGATTAAACTTCGGGGGCTCTGAATGAAAAAGATCGGGAGTCGTATCGTCTCTCATTGAATGAAAAGAGATAGGAGTAAAGTGAGTGGGTGAAACAGACATTACTTATTATGAATATCTCCAGAAAAGATAGTAAGCATCTCTCCGTCAATGCAAAGATTAAGCTGCCCTTCTGAGTTAAGAGAATGGCAGATTCCAGTGTATTCTTTTTCGCCGTCAAAACAGGTGATTTCTTCTCCAACGTAGGCCATTAAATTTTCAAACTTAGAGTGAAACGTTTCAAAACCGTTCTCTTTAAAGAGAACAAGGTCTTGTGCAAATTGTTCTTGAAGGGCTTTTAGAAGTTCTTCTGTGCTCCACTCTTTTCCTGTCTCTACTCTCAAGGAGGTTGCGGGTTTGTCAATTTGCGCACACTCTTTTTCGGACATGTTGACATCGATACCGATACCGAGAAAGACATCTACATGTTCTTTGTTAAAGGTAACTTCACAAAGAACGCCTGAACATTTTCGGTTATTAAGTAGCACATCGTTTGGCCATTTAATTTTGGGAGAGAGCTTGTATTGGCATAAAACTTCAGCTAGTGAAAGCGTCATCACTTGCGCAAGACTTGTAAGATGAAGCGAATCTTTAGGAAGTGTGAAATAGAAAGTTGCATAGATATTCCCCTTAGGAGATAGCCAGGGTCTATGGAATCTTCCAGTTCCATTTGTCTGCTCTTTTGCAGAGACACATGTGATTTTATCTTTTGCAAAAGTCTTTACATTTTGTTTTGCGTAAGACTGCGTTGAATCGACAGAATCTAGAGGGATGTTTACAATTTCCATAGATCGCAGTATAACAGCTCCCCAAAAACCCCTTCAAGAAGTATTATTATTTTTATGAGAGGACTCTGGCATCATCGATATCTTTCTTACATAGATTTTCGCATTCTTTTTGTAATAGGTGCGCTTATGTGTATCTCTATGCTTGTGATCTCTTCGATGACAATGGATATGGGAGAGACAGAAGTAGTTTTAACTAGATGGGCAAAGAGTCAGCTTTACTGGTTTTTAGCGGGCTGGGCAGTGTTTATTGTAGCTGCGGGATTTGACTATCGAAAGTTAAGAGAATGGACGTGGCCGCTCTATCTCTTTTTGATCGTTCTTTTGTTGGGGCTTTTTGTAGTAAATCCCATTCAAAATGTACATAGGTGGTACCGGATACCTATTCTGAATTTTTCTGTGCAACCCTCAGAGCATGCAAAGCTTATTGTTGTGCTGACACTCGGCTGGTTTATGGAAAGAAAATCATCTGTGATTGGAAGTTTAAGCACTTTTCTTCAGGCGATGTGTATTGTAGGAGTTCCTTTTCTGCTTATTTTAAAACAGCCAGATTTAGGTACGGCATCTGTTCTAATTCCTATTGCACTTGTAATGGGCTATTTAGGCGGTCTTCATAAAAGAGCTCTTAGAGTTATTGCCTATTCTGGAATTGCCATTGTTCTTTTTTCAACGATGATGTTTGTTGGCATTATTTCACATGATAAGATGAAGCCATTTTTTACAGTCTTTTTAAAAGAGTATCAGTATGCACGGCTTAGTCCGAAAAGCTATCACCAAGAGGCGTCTAAGACTGCAGTTGCTCTGGGTGGTATTACGGGCAGTGGTTGGCACAAATCAGAGTTTTCTTCGCAAAAATGGTTGCCTGCAGCGCATACCGATTCAGTATTTTCTGCATATGGAGAAGAGTTTGGTCTTGTTGGAATGGCTTTTCTTCT
>JAJFML010000093.1 GCA_021772195.1 Chlamydiota bacterium
TAATGTATATACCATTACGTTCTTCAAAGATGAAGCGTTTCATTTTAGGGTTCCAGCGTCTTTTTTGATGTCCAAAGTGCGCCCCGGATTCAAGTAATTGCTTGATGGTGACTGTTTGTTCTGCAGCTAACAAGGTTTTTCCTCACATTTGTTGTTTTTTTATGGGGGGATTAGCGCCTGATCAGAATCGAACTGACACTCGTAGCTTGGAAGGCTACTGTTCTACCATTGAACTACAGGCGCGCCGTTTCCCATATCTAGAAAAATTTTAGAACCATTTTCTCTCAAAAATCGTTTTTTTCCAAGAAAAATCACACTTATCATCATATTCATGCTGAAAAATTTACCACATTTTCCTTGGATAGAAACCCAATTTAACTCTAAATTTGAATTAATATGAATCAAAATTCTATCAGCCACAAGACTCAGAGGGTCCTTATGACTCTACTTATCCTTTTTGCTCTGATCTTTTTTAGAATATGGCAACTCACTGTCATTGAAAGAGATGAGATGGAACAAAAAGCTAGAAGGCCTAAAAGACGCTGGCTTGTAGAGCGCCCTGAAAGAGGAACAATTCATGATAGATATGGCATGCCTCTTGCCATTAACCGCATCTGTTACAATGCCTGTATCTACTACGGAAATATTTCAGGGGTCCCTAGAATTCTTTGGAAAACGATAGATGGTATCCGGATAAAAACTTATCCGAGAAGGGAACATATTGAAAAGCTATCAGAGCTCATTGCAAAAGAGTTGGATCTAGACCCCCTTAGAGTAGAGGACCTTATCCACTCAAAAGCCTCTCTTTTCCCGCATGTGCCTTTTATTATTAAAAAAAACATTACCGAAAAGGAGTATTACCGCCTCCGAATGCTTGAGAGAAAATGGCCTGGCCTTCACGCAGAATCGGCATCCGAGCGCTTTTATCCACATGGCAAAGTTGCTTCAGACATCTTAGGGTACATGGGTGCCATTGGCCAAAATGAATATTTTTCCATCGCAAAAGAGATAAAAGAGCTAAACCGTTTTTTTCAAGAATGTAGAGATGGGGAGAATCCTCTTCTTCCAATAGGGTGCGCATCAATTCGAGATGCTTCCAATCGCCTTACCGAGCTTAAATCAAGAGCGTATTCAATTCACGACTCTATTGGTAAATATGGAGTTGAGGCTAAATTTGAGGAATACCTTCGAGGATCTGCTGGCTACAAAACTTTTGAAGTCGACGTTAAAGGAAATTTTTTAAGAGAGCTCGCCGGATCAAAATCACAAATTTCCGGTAAAAAAATTACTTTAAACATCTCTCTTGAGCTTCAAAAATATGCTGAAGAACTTCTTATTGAAGATGAAAAAACAAGAGAAGGCAGAAGTTATGTTTATGATTCAAAGTTACAAAAAAGAATACCTCTAAAGCAACCTTGGATTAAAGGAGGTGCCATTGTAGCAATGGACCCTAATACAGGTGAAATACTAGCCCTTGCAACAAACCCCCGCTTTGATCCCAATGATTTCCTCCCATCTGCACCTGAAAACGCACACATAAGAAACTCTCATATCCATCATTGGCTCGAGACGGAGCGCCATATTGCTAACATCTATGACGGAAAAGAAACGCTAGATAGAGAATGCTTCTCAGAGAAAACAGGGCTGCAAACTGAAAAGCTAAAACTATCTTGGAAAGCTTTTCTTAACTTCATACTTCCCAACAACTCTCCCATTTTTCAATCTCTTCCAAGAACTTTGAAAAGAGCCATTGAACTTCAAGAAGACATCTCATTTCTTCTCTATTATTCAGGCCAAAAAAATGCGCTTACGCTCTTTCACTTCCTATTTCCTCAAGATAAAGCCTCTCTCGATCCTCTAATTGCAAATGAAATTCAAGAAAATCTTAGTCCCCACACTCACGAAGTGAGTAAAATCCTAGAAAAATGGCGCCCTCTCTTCGCAAAGATTAAAAGCAATGCAGACAAAGTATTTCTCATCGACCTCTGTAGACTCTCGGTTTTTAGCCCCGCTTTTTCCGATGAGCTGATTGAAAAAGTCGGCTATATGACAACAGATGACTATTTTTCTCTTTCTCAAGAGGTCCACTGTCTAGAAGCCCGAGCAAAAAAAATGACGACCGAGCTCTTTCACACCCTTTCTTTTATTCCTTGGCGTAAGGAAAATATGAAAGAGTACTTAAAAGAGATGAGAGAAAAAGAGAAAGAGAGAAAAACCTACGCAAGACCTTATATCGACTATCTAGATAAAATGGAGAAAGAGCTCTTCAATACATTTTGGGAGAAAAATCGCCTTCAAATTCTTACATGCTATTTAAAAGGTGATGAAGCATCGTTCGAAAACTCCCAACAACTCAGATCTTATTATACCTATTTTTTACATCGATCTAAAAAAGATCAAAATCGCAGTGATACAATTAACCTTCAAAACTTTTCAAAAAAAATAAATGCCCCCCTTCTTCTTGATTTTATCAATACCGTACGCTCCTTTGATAGGCTCGATCGAAAGCTCTACTTCCAATCAAACAGACTCCGAGCAAAAAAAGGCCACCTTCTTGAAAAACATCTAGCTGCGGCTTTCTATCCCACTACAGGATTTGGCTACGGAAGATCTTTTGCCTTTCGGCAAAGTACACCGCTCGGATCCATCTTCAAAATTATCACCTCTTGCGCAGCTCTAAAAAAACGCATTCAAGAGCTTCCCCTTGCGCCCAAATCCATGTTTGAACTTAATCCCTTCGAAATGGTTGATGAGACAAGGTGGGAGTCTAAAGTAGGTAAAAATGGGTCTCTAGTCGTAGGTTATACCTTGAATAGAAAACCCTACCCCAGATTTTATAAAGGGGGCAGGCTCCCAAAATCTTCCCACAGAAATATGGGCAGGCTTGATCTAATCTCAGCTATTGAAAGATCGAGCAACCCCTATTTCGCTCTTTTGGCAGGAGATTATCTAGACAGCCCAGATGAGCTTCTTGAAATGTCTCGTGAATTTAATCTTGGCAGCAAGACAGGCATCGATCTCTCTGGAGAAATAAGAGGAAATCTACCTAACGATCTGTACAAAAACCGAACAGGACTCTACTCCTTTGCAATTGGTCAGCACTCCCTCATAGCCACTCCTCTTCAAACATCTCTCATGTTAAGCACAATTGCAAACCAAGGCACGCTCTTCAAACCACAGATTGTAAAACAGATCGAAGGCAACCAGAGATCTAACAATATTTTTTCAAGAGAGCACATAGACTTTGCCTTTCAAGATGAGCTCAGAAAACTTGGCTTTACATTTCCCATACTCTTTGCAAAAGCAGAAGATCGAAAAGAGGTGTTTTCTAAAACAACCCCAGAAATTCTTAGAGAACTCGAATTCCCCCCCCAAATGAAAGAGATCCTTCTATCAGGGCTTCACAGAGTCACTTCCAGCGAAAAGGGAAGTGCTAGAGCACAAATTATCAAAGGCTTCTTACAAAACCCTGCTCTTCTCAAGGAATACAAAGATTCTGGATATACCTTTGTCGGCAAAACATCCACAGCTGAAATCATGCACAATCCCTACATTCATCCCTCTTCACGAGCCCAAATCTATAAGCATATCTGGTTTGGTGGCATCTCATTTCACGAACACAAAACAAAACAGGAGACCTGGGACGATCCTGAACTCGTAGTTATTGTTTTCCTCCGATTTGGTGATGCGGGAAAAGAAGCCGCTCCCTTAGCCTACAAGGTAGTCAAAAAATTTCGAGAAATTAAAGATTTTGATCATTGAGCTATAACTGCTGTCTTTTTAGCATTTCAGAAAACAGGCCTTCAGCTTTTCCAAGCTCTTCAAATGATCCCTGTTGGATGATTTTTCCTTTCTTAAGAACATAGATTTTGTCGGCTTCTCGAAGCGTGCTGAGTCTGTGAGCAATTACTACTCGGGTGCACTCTAGAGCATCGATATTTTTTCTTATGAGCTCTTGAGTGCGATTATCCAGCGCAGAGGTCGCCTCATCAAAGATTAAGATTCGAGGAGAAGCTAAAAGAGCTCTAGCTAGTAATAGCCTTTGTTTTTGACCGCCAGATAGAGTCTCTCCTCCCATTGGAATGAATGTATGAAGCCCCATGGGAAGGTCCTTAAGATCTTCCATAAAACCAGAATTTCCTAGAGCACTTTTCACTTGCTCCTCTGTATAGATAGAGCCGCAAACTAAATTATCATAAATCGTACCTGTCATAATTCCTTCATTTTGAAAGACAACTCCCATCTGTTTACGCACTTCTCTCTTATCCAGATGTTCTAGATCTTTCGCATCAAAATAAACAGCGCCAGAGATAGGCTTTTCAAAACCAAGCAGCTGGCGAATAAGCGTTGATTTCCCGCTTCCAGAGGGCCCTACAATTCCAATAAATTGCCCTGGAAAAACAGTTAGAGAGACTTGATCTAAGATGAGGGGAGAGGCAGAATCATACTTAAAAGAGAGCGAATCAATTTCGATATGGCCTTTAAGTTTTCCAGGATCAGTCATTTCATTTGGAGCTGCTACCTTTTCAGATAGGATGATCTTCACTCTTTCCCACTTAGGAATAACATCGGTAAGCATCATAATACTACTTAGAAAAGGGTAGATAGAGACTGTGAATGAACCTAGTGCGATGTTGAAAGCCAGAAATGAGCTAAGAGGCATTCCCTTTATGCCAATTGAGCCAATCATTGTGGCATAAATACCAAAAATTGTTATCGCTGGAAGTGTGGCAGAGAGAGCGATGACAATATTTTGAAAATTTTGAGCTCTCAGCTGTAGTGATTTGGCGTTGGAAAAACTAGCTACCCATTTTGAAAATGCACTTTTTTCTGAACCTGAAATGCGCAGTTTTGAAATACCACCCACCATTTGAATTAAGAGCCCCCTAATTTTCCCCTCATATTCGATTGCGGCTTTCAAGAGGACGGATTTTTTGTATGCACAAAAAATGGTAACAATTAGACCTAGTAAAAATAGGGAAAAAGCAACAGCGGTAAGTAATGGAGAAAAAATAGCCATGATAATGAGATAGAAAAGCGAAAATAGACCTGTAAAAATAGAGCTCGTAAGGCGGCCACTAAGAAGCGCTAAAATCTCTTCTATTGACATCGTTCTCCAAACTAGATTTCCAACAGAGAACTGCCTAAAGAAGTGAGGCGACAACTTTAGGAGCCTGTCCCATAGAGCCGTTTGTGTAAAGTGAGTAGCTATTCCCTCTATTCTTAAGAGGCAAAGAGAGCGTAGGTAATAGAAAAGAGCGATTCCAACAGATGAGAAAAAGAGTCCAAATGTAACATAGTAGATTAAAGCTCTATTCGTCTCTGAAATCGCATATTTAAATAGAAAGTTGGTTGCAATGGCAGGGAAAAAGGCGATAAGGCTCCCTAAAAACCCAAAAAAGAAAGGAGAAAGGAGCTCTTTATAATGATGTTTTACAAAAAGAGAAAAAATTCCCTTTGCTGTTGATACATCATCAGAAAAGGGCTTGTAAAACATGTAAGCTACAGGAAAAATATCTTTTGCTATCCCCTTTGTGACTTTTTGCTTTTTACCATTTCGAATCATCTTATACTTTAAAAAAATTGAGCTCAGTAATAGTACTGGGTCTTTCTCTTTTCCATAAAATGCTAAGAGGGGCCCATGATCTCTCTTCCACCAATCCCCTTCTAATTTGATCTCTCTTTTTTTGACTTTTGATAGCTCCGAAATCTCTTCAATCTCAGCTTGTAAGGAAAGGGCCTCTTCTTTTTTAGGGAAAGTAAAAGTCACGCCAATTTCATGTCCCAACCTTAGAAGAACTTCAGCTAAGGCACCTTCAAACTGCTCACTATAGGCGGCATGTGAGGGATCTAAGACCTCTTTCATTTGACCTACTGCATAATCAAGGTTTTTTTGCTCCTGATTGATTCTGTTTTCAAAGAGTATCTTCTCTAGCTCTTCTTCCGATTGAAGAAATTGAAGAAGGGCTGTCCCCATTATTTTAGAATAAACCTTTAAGCCTTCTCTAAAACGTCTCTCCTGCACAAGTTGGATATTCTGCACGACATTTAACTCAGAATTGTTTTTTGCCTGAAACCACGCAAATTGAGTTAAGGGAAAAAGATTCCCTTTACTTAAGATTAATCCTTCTTCTCCAAAAAGAGTCATTTCACCCGATAGCACCTCTATCCAAAGAGTTTTCTCTTCAGAATGCAGGGTATGCTTTGCTGACAGAATTTCGTGCGTTTCGAGCTTCTGCTTTTCCCCTAAAAAGATCGTTTTACATGGTGTCTCTGGAAAGGGCTTTTGGTAGATAGCTGAAATTTTTTGGGCCCAATCAAATATGCAAGAACTAAGATCTGGCTCATTTGCAAAAAAAGCTTCTAGTTCATCTAAAGAGATCTCAAAAACGTCACACTCTTTTCTAGGGGTGATCACAATATTTTCAAGGGAGAAAAAAATGCCATTAAGAGCTGTAAGAAAACGATCTGTTTCATTGTAATGAATAAAATGATCAACAAGGACTTCTTCTGTAAAGAAGACTCTATTTTCACCTGAGATGGATAATCGGTCTTTTGTTTTAAGTGAGTGTTTCTTTCCTTTTTCATTAAAGAAGGTCGCTAAT
>JAJFML010000094.1 GCA_021772195.1 Chlamydiota bacterium
GCATTCATGAGATTCATGATAGATCATTTAAATGAAAAGGCGCAAGAAAGCTTTATACACAACAAGAATTGCTCTTATAACATTAAAGAAATTTTTACAAGATACTTCAACAACTGCTGAAATATACTACATATACCATGATTTCAAAGTTTAAAAAAAAACCAACTCTTGAATCATTTGCAGGATAAAGACTAGTATATTATAAAAAACGTTTCGGAGGCGTATGGAGACACTAGAGGGCGTAGGCGATCTTTTTAAAAAAAAGCGTGAAGAGATGCATCTATCTTTAAAAGAGGTGGAGAATGCAACCTCAATCAGACAGCTCTATCTTCAAGCGATTGAAGAGGGAAGAGCGACACAATTTCTGTCTCCCGTCTACACGCTAGGATTTATCAAGCAATACGCTGTTTTTTTGGGCTATGATCCCGAAAGATTGATTAAAGAAAACCCAAAAGCCTTCCAGCTGGGATCAGAAAAGCAAGAATTTTCCTATGGGATTGGAACTCTTGAAGTGCGTGGCAATCCATCAGGTAGCGTGCGCTGGTTTCCAAATTTAATTTGGGGAACCCTTTCGTTAGTGGTTCTCGGAGCTGCTTGGTATTTTGCCAAGTTTCTCGGCGTGGTATGACCCTTTTTAATAAAAAGGAGAGTCCCAAACTTTTTTTGATCGGTCTTAGCATGGGCTTAGCCGATCTTATTCCTGGGATATCAGGCAGCACAATTGCTTTTATTTCGGGTATCTATGTTAGGCTCCTGTCGAGTTTAGGATCATTCAATCTCAGAGCCTTTTTTTACCTTTTTACTTTTCGCTTTAAGAAGTTTAATGAAGTAGCTGAGTGGAAGTTTATATCGCTTGTCATGGGCGGTATGATTCTATCGATGCTTTCCTTTTCACGGGTTATCAGCCTTGTTATCCAAAATGAGATGGCAACGATTTACCTATATTCACTCTTTCTAGGGCTTCTTATATGTTCGATTAAGAGTGTGAATGGGCAGATTGTTAGGTGGCAAAAACGCTCAATTTTTTCGCTTTTCATAGGAATTCTCTTCTCATTTTTTTTGCTCTATTCCTTTTCGGAACCAATAGTCCAAAACAGTCCCGATTTATTCTTTAATTCTCGGATTATTCTTTCAGGTTTTTTAGCAATTTGCGCAATGCTTCTTCCGGGAGTCTCAGGTAGCTTTATTCTTCTTTTATTTGGTGTCTACGAACCTGCAATCTTTGCACTGGCAAGTCTTGATCAAAGTGCACTTGTTTTTCTTTTTAATTTAGGTTTGGGGATAGCAGCTGGCCTGCTCATTTTTCCCCGGTTCTTGCTTCATTTCATGAAGCGCTACAAAAATATTACGATCTCATTTCTTATGGGGCTTATGTTAGGATCGATCTATGCAATATGGCCTTATAAGAGCGTATTGCTTACAAACCAACAGCTAGTGATTACCTTTTGTTTTACTATTTTGGGTTACTCTATTTTTGCTGTTATTCAACAAAATTTAAGTGAAGTACAAAAGACGAATAAGGCACAGTCAAATCAAATTGAAAAGAAAGAAGAATCACTCTTGAAATAAAGAGCTTCTCGTCATACACTGCATACTTGGATCAAGAGAGAAATGTTTATGGAGAAGTTGGGCGACTATAACGTCATTAAAGAAATTGGGTCGGGACCTTTCGCAAAAGTCTATCTTGCGGAACATCAATTTATTAAAAAACAGTTTGTTTTAAAAGTATTGCCAGAAGAGCTCACTTCAGATAGCGAGTTCATTGAGCGCTTTGAGAAAAGTATCGGTCAGCTTGCCGGGCTCGATCATCCCTCCATTGTAAAAATTCACAATATTTCTCATGCAGACGGTGCCTACTTTATTGTCATGGATCCTGTTGTTGATTCAGTTGGTGAGACAATGAATTTGGACCGTTTCTTAGATCTGAAGGGAAAAGTTCTCTCGGAATCGGAACTTGAAAATATTTTGATGCAGGTAGCTTCAGCATTTGACTACGCACATATGATTCCTTTCGAGAAAAGCTATCTTATGCACGGCGGCCTTAAACTCTCTAATATTCTTATCGGAAAAACAGAGAAAGGTCTAAGGGTATACCTCTCTGATTTTGGTTTTACGAATTTAATAGGAGAGGGGAAAGTGCTCCTTAGATCCTACAAAAATTTGACCGATGCTATGGCAGTGAACGAAGACAACTTAGGTTCAGAAAGAAAGCATCAACTCTATCGATCATACCTTAGAAACTTTGCATTTCTTGCACCTGAACAAAAACGATTTGCATCTGCTCTATCTTTAGATGCTAAAACCGATACTTTTGCTTTTGGAGTTTTAGCTTACTACCTCATTGCAAAAGAGTTTCCAGAAGGATGTTTTAATTCAGCTCAAGACAGCGCACCGGAATTCAAATTGAATTGGGATATGTTAATTAGCAGGTGTCTTCAAAAAGATCCCCTAAAGAGACCTACCTACCTTATCCGTGCGATGGAAGAATTTTTAAGAAAAGAGTCTTCAGAGGATGTATCTACTTTTTCTTGGAAGGAGGCCTCGGAAAAGGTGGAGAGCAAAATGCAGATGTCATTTGCTTTTCCAACTGAAAAACCTGTCCAGGAGGAGAAGAAAGAGGAACCAAAATATTTTGCTTTTCATCCGCCTAGTGAGGACGACTCGCTGAAGCCTTTGCTGAATCCTCCTCAGATCGATAGACCTACGTATGAGCCCGATCCAGGC
>JAJFML010000095.1 GCA_021772195.1 Chlamydiota bacterium
ACCTTTCACTTGCGAGACTCTCTTTGGGCAAATGGTGAAAAACTAACTGCATATGATTTTGAAAAAACATGGAAGACACTCTTAGATCCCTCTTTTCCCTGCAGAGATGCCTATCTTCTCTACATGATTCAAAATGCAAAACTTGCGAAAGAAGGCGAAATATCTATCGATACTGTAGGCATTCATGCTCTTGATGAAAAAACTCTCTCTGTAGAGCTTGAAAGGCCGTATCCTTCCTTTCTTCAAATTACAGCTCTTAGCTTTCTTGCTCCTGTAAATGAAAAGGAAGATGAAAAGCACATAGGAAATGGTCCATTTATTCTTCAAAAGTGGGATCATAACCATGAGATGATCTTCATAAAAAACCCACATTACTGGCGATTTAGTGAGATTGACTTAGATGAGATTCAAGTACATATGATTTCCAATGAGATGAGCGCTCTGCACGCCTATGAAAAAGGTGAATTTGACTTTTTGGGTGCCCCGCTCTCCCCGTTCCCGGTGACAACGGCTCACTCTCTCGTTAAGCAAAAAATGCTCAACTCTACACAGATTGCAGGAACAAAAATCATCTCTTTCAACCATTCAAAATTTCCTTTAAACAATGCTCACATTCGAAAGGCTCTATCTCTTTCCATTGATAGACAGACTATTGTGGATAATATCACAGGATTAGGACAAATCATTGGAACTAGAGCTATTCCCCCTGTATTGGATCCCAAAAGAGAGATTTCTTTTATTCCAGATGCTAACCAAGAAAAGGCCGAGAGCGAACTTAAAATGGGTCTTTATGAACTAGGACTTGCCAAGCTACCTCAACTCACACTCACCTACTGGGGCTCTACTCTAAATAATCTCATCGTCCAACAAATTACGGAAAAATGGCGAAAAGATCTTGGTGTAGATGTTGTTTTAGAAAAGGCGGATTTTAAAATGCTACTATCGTCTACCCAAGAAGGTAGTTATGAAATAAGCTTACTTGCCTATCTTGCAGAATTTCCCGATTCGATCAATATCTTTGAGCGCTATAGCGATAAAAATAATTCTCGAAACTACAGCAAATGGGAAAACGAAAAGTACGCAACACTTTTCAAAGCATCTCAACTGGCAGGTGCAAATGAACTGCAAGGATACAAGGATCAAATGGAGCAAATTTTAATGGATGAAGCACCTTTTGCTCCTCTCTATCATTACCAGTACTCTTACATGATAAAGCCTCATGTAAAAAACTTTGCCATATCCCCGCTTGGACATATTCTTTTTGATCAAATTAAACTCGAAGAGCCCGAGCTTCCTTAAAAGACTCTCTCTTCTCTGAAGTGAGTAGCGCTGCCAAAATAAAGAAGAAGTACTTTTCTAAGTGAAAAGTAACCGGGTAATTATCAAATAGACCCACTATTAAAATAGTCGCAAAAGCACTTGTAATTGTTACATAAATCATATCATCTCTTCGAAAGTAAGCCTCTTTCAAAGCGCTAAAAATCAGAAGAGCAAAAACAGAAAACCCCACTAACCCCAGCTCTACAGCGGTTAAAGCATAGATATTATGAACCTTGATAGCTTTTGGATCGATCGTTCTGGATGCTTTCATATAACACTTATTTCCTACACCAAAGAGATAATTCTGTTTAAAGAGTTCCCATGAAATGGAAAGAGACTGAAGCCTTGGTGCGTCAGACTGTTTTGCAAATTCTGTATAATTTACAACACCTCCTCGGGAGGTTATCTGTGGTAGAAATGTTACAAAAACAACAACAAATACAAGAGCAAAAACCGCTAGCAGCTTTTGAATTTGATTTTTTCTAAGGAAAAGAAAAAAGATGATAGATCCTAATATTAAAGAGATGAGCGCAGCTCTTGAAAAAGTAAGGAAAAGAGCACTGACAAGAAGAGGGATCCCCCACAAAACATAGCTCTTTCTTCCATTCAAAAGATAATACCCAAAACTCAGAGGTAAACTAAAAGCCAAAAAACCACTTAACTCATTAGGATGACCAAAAGTGCCATAGACACGCATTAAAAAGTTACTTGGCGCCTTTAAAAGATAGTAATCAAAAATTGTGTAAGAAGAATGCTCTACCGGGATAGTTGCTAGAAAAACCCCTGGATGACTTAATTTCCCTTCACCTAAAAACCTAAGACCTACAGCTCCCTGAATAAAATATTGGGAAATAGCAACAGCTGACTCAAAAACTGCCAATGAAAAGACAACGGCAAAGAAGAGATTGACAACAGGCTTAATTCCATATCGATGGACTGCTTCCTGGATGAGGCAATAAAGGATCCACACAAGCACCCAATTATATAGATGAAGTGAACGGTGATAACTTAAAGGATAGGAAGAAAGAAAAGATGAGAGAAAAACGCTGCCTACAAAAAATGCTAAGATCTTACGCTCACCTTTAAAAAGAAAGCGTCTCAAATTCTCTCGATAATAGAAGATCGTGATGAAAAAGAAGACGAGAAGCAGACAATCACTCACATAGAAAAAAAGGCTCTTAATCGTT
>JAJFML010000096.1 GCA_021772195.1 Chlamydiota bacterium
GACGCGAGCCCCATCTCCAGGAGCAGCCCAGCCAAATAGTTGGAATTAAGAGAAAAATAAAATAATATGTATCTAAATAGCCCAGAAAGAGAAAAAAAGGGTTTAAGATCTCTGGCCTGTTATGGGCCATTTTTATAAGAAAATCTAGTTGAGTTCGTAATATTTCTGTCATGAGTGTAAGGATATCTTAAATGCGAATTTTTGTCCCAGATGAGAAAACTCTAGTTAAAGAGTTGAAAAATTCTCTCCCATGGCCTTGAGATGGAAGCCCTCAGAGTGGATGAAGAGGGAAATCTCTCTAAAACTCCTCATCCTAAAGGTCTCAACCCCAAAGAGATTACTAGAGATTTTTCAGAAGCGCAGTTGGAGTTTATTACTCCTCCCCTCAAAAAATCTGAGGATGCAATCTCTTTTCTCATGAAACTTAAAATGAAGATGGATGGGGAGAGAATTTGGCAATTTAGCGCGCCTGGAGCTCTATCCAAAAAGATTCCAATAGCTAATTTTGGCAACTCAGAAGAAGGAAAGAGAAAAACACTATATAGAAAAGGTCTTGCGCTTCGTTATGGAGCAAAGATGCAGATGTTATCCGGTGTTCATTACAATTTCTCATTTTCTGAGTCTTTTTGGGAAATATTGTATGAAATGAGCAAAGATACAAAAACGCATTTATCCTTTAGATCGGAGTGCTATCTTAAAATAGTGAGAAATTTCCTTCGTTTTGGTTGGATTTGTACCTATTTGTTCGGAGTCACTCCAGCTGTCGATAAGAGTTTTATCGATCGCCCTAAAAAGCCTCTTAGAAAATGGGGAAAGAGGACGTACATTGCACCTTTTGCCACTTCACTTCGTATGAGCACGTTCGGTTATCAAAACAAGATTGAGTGTCAAAAGCCTGTTTCCTTCAATAGTTTGGATGAATATATCCATGATTTAGAAGTGCGAATATCCACGCCTCATCCTAAATATTCTCGATTAAATGGAGAACAAATTAATGGAAACATCTTTCAGACTGAAGCGGAGCACTACTCACGCATTCGCCCCAAGCCTAGCTTAGTAGATTTAGAGAGTCGCCTGGATGGGGTGAAAAAGAGGGGGATTTCATACCTTGAAATTCGAAATATGGATATTAGCCCCTTTACTGAATCTGGGATTGAGATTAGTGAACTTCATTTTCTTCAGGCCTTCTTGCTCTTCTGCCTCTTTTGTGAAGATAAAAAGCTTAGTTCAAAAGAGCGTCTTGAAATTTGCAAAATTCAAAATAAAGTTGCGCTCTATGGCAGAGATCCTGATCTTCTTTTAGGTAAAAAGATGCTTAGAGAGTCTGCTTGTGATCTTATAAAATTAATCCAGCCTTTTGCTGAGATGTGTGGTAAGGAGCACATAGAGAGCTTAAGGAGAAAAAATCCTTCATCCTGAACTTACGCCCTCTGGAAGACTATTAGACGAGATGGGAGATGAGGATCTTGTTGAATACATTCTGCGAAGAGGATGTTGACTTTTTAAGCCTAAATTTTCATATTCTTCCTCTTAAATTCAGGAGATTGAATATGAAAAAGTATCTTTTAGCGTTATTCACACTTTTTATAACAACTGCTTGTGCTGAAGATTTTTTGGGTGAGAGAATCGATGATGGACAGCGGATCCTTTATAGCTATTACGACAATAGCGACTGGACGATTGGCCTTGAAGATGGATCTTCTTGGAGAATTCACATATTAAAAGATAAGAGGGAGAAGAACTGGTATGAATGGTGGAATAAGATTACACCTAAAGAGTGGGAATTAGATAAGAGCTTTTTCTTTGAGCCTTCAGACTGGAGCGAAAATAACGAACTGTCAGTTTATCACACAAAGGGCAATCTTTATGAGGATTGTGGCTATGTTTTGGAAAATCACGCTACAAACCAAAAGGCTTTTGCTAAGTTTATTCCCTTCAACTTTATTCCAAAGATGCGTTCGATTGAACCTTTTTTAGAGGAGCCTGAAATAGTTCAAGCTAAGATTGCTTGCTCTTTCTATGATTGCTCATCTATTTTAAACCAAACATTTATCTTAGAAGATGATAGCTGTTGGGTTATCTTTCCGTATAAGGGAAATTCATCATCTTGGAGCCAATGGTTTAAAGGCAAAGAGGTAGATCAACCCGATCCTGAATTTGTCTTTCACGCTTCAAATTGGTGCTTTAACGACAATTTAAAGATCTATTTTCATGAAGGAGATCTGAATCTAATAACTAAATATCAGCCTAACTACTCGAAATTTCGTAGTCGGGGAGTTTTTCTTATTATAAATCTTTCAAAAAATCAGGTGGCATATGCAAATAAAGTTCCCCTATCCAAGCTTGTCAAAAATTTTCAAATTGAGAAAAAGGCGGAATATCAAAATGGCTTTAATAAGGGATATGATAACGGCAGGTTAGCTGGAAATCAGTTAGAATATGACCGAGGTTATACAGCTGGGCATAAAGCGGGGAGAAGGCCTGAGGGTGCGGATGTTTCAAATTATGAGAAGGGATTTTCTGAAGGATATGATTTTGGATATGAAGAGGGATACTCCGTTGAGGTTTTTATCGAAGAGTAGAAATCAGATCATCTTAAAATTTTTCGTATTAGAACAAAAATAAAGATTTAAAAATGAGCGTTATATTACCATGCCCACACACTTTTTTTTGGAGGTTTGGTAATGAAGAAAATCTTATTTTATGTGAGTTCATTCATTCTTTGTGTCTCTTTTGCATACGCAGAAGATTACAAAGGTGAACAGTTAGATAACAGTCAGCGTATCATTTTCAGCTGTTATGATAACGATGAGTGGACTCTTGGTCTTGAAGACGGATCTTACTGGAAGATCAATATTCTAAAAGGCAAAAGAAAACAGACCTGGTATGAGTGGTGGAGCGGAAATAAACCTGAAGAGTGGTCTTTAGATGAAAAGTTTTTCTTTGAGCCAGGGGAGTGGAAAGAAAATAATGCGTTAACTGTTTATCGCACCTCTTCAAACATTTTCAGTAACTGCTCATTTGTTTTAGAAAATAGCATGACAAATCAAAAAGCATTTGCTGAGTTTGTTCCCTTTCATTCGAAGTATATTCCTAAATTGACCTATGCGGAGCCATTTTTTTCTTATCCAGAAGGGGGCGCAAGCAAAGTTTCTTATCGTATTGGGAACAGATCCTCAAATTTAAAAAATATTGTCATTTTGGAAGACAATACATGCTGGCAGATTTATCCTTTTTCGAAAAATGAAGCTTCTTGGGGCCAATGGTTTCGAGGAGAAGTGGTTGATCAACCCGATCCTAACTTTGTCTTTAAAACGACAGATTGGATCTTTAATGATGAGCTTCAGCTCTATTTTCAAGAGGGGGACGTAAGGCTTGCTCAAAAGTATGAACCAGCTCTTTTAAAGCCAACGACATCAAAACATGGGATCTATCTTTTTGAAAATTTGCGCACGAGGCAATTTGCTTATGCAAAGAAAATATCTGTAGCAGAGCTTGTTCAAAACTATGAGATATATGCAGAAGATCAAAGAGACCAAGGATATACAGAAGGCTATCGAAAAGGCAAGTCCGATAGTAGTAGAGATGAGCCTAGAATAGATATTGGAAGAATCATTATTGATGTTGAAACAGATACTTAAACCCATAGGAGGAATGTATGAAATTAATTTATTTACTATTATTTAGTTCGTTTGCTTTTGCAAATTCGCCCCAAGTAGATTCGGGGTTGGAGAATTCTGTCAACGCTCTTAAATCTGAGGCTTTAAGCCTTATGGATGAAGTAGGCTCCAAAGTAGCTGCTTTTAAAGAGAGCTATCCAGAGGATCAGACGGTATTGGCTTTTTCAAACTTTTTTGAAGAGAGTTGTGCGCTTGAGCTAGAAAAGCGGCTTGAAGTTCTATCAGAGTATGGATGTCTTCATTCAGATCTGTCAAAATTGCAAGAGAATTTAGCAGAAAGAGAGCTAGAAGCTCTTCTTGTCCCAAGAGACTGGCAATCTAGAAATGATGAGAATGTCAAGAGACTTATCAAAGAGGCCTTAGGTGAGTATCTAAACGATTCTTGCAGTTACCTTTTGAGCAATGCAGACCTGCTTTTGGAGGGTTACTTAACTTTTCTGGTAAACCTAGTCGATTATTTTGAAGCAAACTATATGAATGATCCTTTTCTTTCGGAGAACCAAATGAGAATTGAAAAGATCATTAGTGAGATTGCATCTCTAATTGAAGATTATGAAAATCGAGATCTTGTGACCATTCTTCCCTACGAAGAAGCACCTCCAGAGTCTTAATCAAATGTAAATTTAAATTTTAATCTTTTTTTAAAATATAACTTATGAGAGATTCTCCTGGCATATTTAACAAAATAACAGGAGAATCTCTTATGAAACGAACATTTTCCCTATTTTTTCTGCTTACTCTTCTTGCATTTTCATCCCCGAGCTATGCAGAAGTTAAATCAGATTCAGAAATAATAGAAGAACTTCACGAAGAATATCTAGATGCGATAGCTAAGGGGCCTAGAAATGAATATACGAAGTTTCGTGACTATTGCACGATGCTTCTCAATCTTCCCATTGTGACTAAAGAGATTAAGAAAAATGTGGAGCAATTCATGGAAGTCTATGATTCCTATTTTTCTAGCCTTCTCTTCATTTGTGAAAAGTACCCCATGTATGAAGTTACAAGTATGATTCTTCAAGAACTCAATCCTTTTTTAGAAGATTTTGACCGTTACCGTGTAGGCCCTTGTTTTATGCTATTTCAATTTGGACTAGGTGATCTAATGTATGATGAGGATTCAAAGGAACTCTCTTCGCTGGCTGTGGAATTTGCTGTTAAAAACCGTATGATCGCAGATAAATTTAAAGAAGATCCGGAAAAGAAGTTCAATTTGAATCTTCTTCTGGAAAAGGAGAAGTTAAAAGCTGTTCGCAAATTTTGTGGGACAGCTAGAGATCCTTACCTGCGTAACGTTCTCTTTAATGAAGTTCGTCATATTCAAAGGATTAGAGACTACTGGGATCGTTACACTTTCAGCTTAGAATATTTAGAGCAATTAAAAGATGGGAGTTTTGAACCTCAAAATCCTGCAGAAAAAGAGATTAGGGATCTCTTGCAAGATTTTTCAATGAAAATCACCAAGAAGAAAGAAGATTTCGGCGAATTTATTGGAATATAGTTATTAATTGTAAAGCCGTAATTGTTTAGTTTAAATAATTGCGGTTTTTTGTATATATTAATATTCAAATCTGTTTATCTATAATTAATAGGCGGAGCCTGAAGGTTGGTTTTGCATTTTTCTGGGGGGGAGGATGATTAAACAGATTTTGTTTTGCGCTTTAGCGCTACTTACAGTTGTTGGAGTCTATGCAGGTGCAGCCAGGTTTGTTGGCACAAATGATCATTATATGGATTACCACGTTCGCAACAATCAATATGCGGTCATCTATATCAATATAAACAATGTGACAGAGGAAACTATGAAAGAGAGAGCTCTTACTCGTGCTGCAGAAGTAGCTAAGAGTAAAGGGTATCGTTATTTCAAAGTTATGACTTCTAAGGAAGTCTATGTAACTCAAACAGATGAGCCTAGAGAACAGGCTCCAAGCAATCTTTACCAAGAGATGATTATAGAAAAGGGATTTAGTAGGAACAGGACAGCTCCATCTAGACAGAACCCTTCAGCTACAGGTGTCTTTCCCGCATATAAGAATGTGATTGCGCTCTATCATGAAGCTCCTTCAGGTGATTATGAGCATGTTTGCGATTACATCTGGTGTAAGAAAGCATCGTAAGAGCTGATTAATTGAGTTTAGCTGGCAAGTCCTGGAAACATGGTGATTAATCCTTGACCTATAGATTCGATTGCATTTGAGGCAAGGATCAAACCACCGATTCTTGTGAAGATGTTTATGCCAACTCTGCCTAAGAGTCGTTCTAAGAATCCTGAAAAATAGAGACCAAGCCCCATGGTAAATGTGACAGCTAGGGCAGAGCCTAGCATAAATATTAAGTTCAAGGGACCATGGTACGAGCTTGTTTTGATAACAACAGTACTTATAGCGCCAGGTCCTGCGATAAGAGGCATTGCAAGAGGAGTTATTCCGACTTGTTCTTTTTGAATGGCATCTCTTGTCTCACCACTGGTAATCTTAATACGGCTTTTTTCTGCATTTAACATCGATAGAGCAAGTAAGAAGACGACAAAGCCTCCAGCTACTCGAAAGGGTGCAAGGCCAATCCCTAAAATACCTAGAAAGGGGCCGCCTACAAGGGTAACACTTATCAGTATGATCCCGACAGTAAGGGTTGTAATTAGTCCCGTTCTCCGTCTTTCTTCTGGGGTCTCATCTTCAGTGAGTCCCAACATCGCAGGAAGAGCTCCAATGGGGTTGCAGACGACAAGAAGAGCTACAAAGTAGTTAACTATTTCGTACGTAGTCATTACAATCCTTCCTTTTCTACAAAAATCTCATAAGTTAAATAATTAAAGCAAGTTCTTGTTTTTTATTTATAAATATGTCAAAAATTAAGTTAGGGGGGGAGAAAGAAAATGCACTTAGGGAAGATCTTTACTAGAGGCTTATTTGCAGTCACTCCTATTGCTGTGACAATAGCCGTTCTGATCTGGGTATTCATGTTCTTTGAGAGTACTTTTGCGCCCCCTCTTAAAGCAATTATCGGTAACTACTATTTCCCAGGCCTTGGAATTGTCATTGCTTTTATCCTTATTTT
>JAJFML010000097.1 GCA_021772195.1 Chlamydiota bacterium
TTAAAAATTTTGATTATTTTTTAGTAACTTTGTTATCGTCTTTGCTTTTTTCGGAGGACTATGCAAACTACAATCAGATATATCTGCCTTTTATTCTATGTATTCTTGGGGTCTTTTTCTCTCTATTCAAGTCCAAAAGAACTTCCTTTGGTGATTGATTTTAAAACTTTTCAAGCACCAAATGTGCATTGTGATAGAAAAAATATGAGAGATATTGCCCCTTCGGCATTCAGTAGCTCTGCTGAAATTGGATCTTTTTTTGATTATATTAAACACCTATACTCTATTAATACTGTGGTAGAAACTGGCACTTACTTTGGTGCAACTACCCTTTGGTTTTCTTATCTCTTTGACAGTGTGCATACTATAGAGCTGTTAGAGAATTACTATACAAGCGCATTATGCACTCTGGAAGAGCGTTCTAATGTCTCTTTGCATTTAGGCAGTTCAGAGATAGTCTTAAGTGATATTTTACCTCAGATGCAGGAGACTTCTCTTGTTTTTTACTTGGATGCTCATTGGTATTCTTATTGGCCTTTACTAAATGAGCTAGAAGAAATTAGTAAGACGCATCGGGATAACTGTATTATTATTGTAAATGATATTAAAGTACCTGGTAGAGAGGATATCCCTTATGATAGTTACAATGGTTTTGAGTGTAGTTATGAATATATCAAACCGCAACTAGATAAGATTTTTTCAGAATATTCGATTCATTATCTCATTCCTGAAGATGTACATTGCCGTGCGAAGTTAATTGCGATACCAAAGCTAATGGAGCAAATGCCCATGGAGGAAGTCGAAGCTAATGACTCTTCGTTGGTACTTTTAGTTGATAATTGTGGAGGGGTTAGCCCCGATCGTTTGACTGAGATTTTTAGAAGAAGAAATCAGAATATTAAGGTATTGCTTAGTAATATTGGAGACTTAAACAATCCTTTAGCTTATCAAACTCTGATGGGTGATCTCGCGTCCAAGATACTCTTTTTTAATATTCCTGGAGATATGATAGCTAAAGCACCTACCCTTAACCCCCTGAAAGAGAAGATGGTCTTATTTATGTATGAACCTCCTCTTATACTAAAAGATATGTATTCTGAAGAGGTGCTAAGTTGTTTTTCTAAAATTTACACCTGGAATGATGAATTAGTAGACAATATCAATTTTTTTAAATTTTACTATCCAGTGATGTATCCGCCTATTGATAATCCGCCATCTTTTCAGGAAAAGAAGCTTTGTACTCTTATTGTTGGGAATGGTAAAAAAAGTGATCCTTATGAGCTTTATTCTGAACGAATTAGGGCAATTGAATTTTTTGAAGCTATTCACGAAAAAGGGTTTGAGTTTTATGGAAGAATGTCAGATCCCCAAGGATATGACTTTACAAAATATAGGTCATACCGTGGTTCTGTGAATGATAAAATTGCAAAATTAAAAAATTATCGATTTAGTATTTGTTATGAAAACAGTAAAAACCTTTCAGGTTATGTAACTGAGAAAATTTTCAATTGTTTTCAAGCTTGTAATGTGCCTATTTATTGGGGCGCAAGTAACATCGAACAATATGTACCTAAAAATTGCTTCATTGATAGAAGAGATTTTTCTTCTTTAGATGATCTATATAATCATATAAAGCACATGAGTAAAAAAGAGTATAATGGGTACATAAGACGCATTAGAAAGTATCTTAAAAGTGAAGAGGCGAAGCTCTTTTCTCCTATGTATTTCAATAAAACCCTCATTGAATCCATTCAATAAGTCTAGAGAGGGTGTCATTTTGGCACCCAACTTTCTGCCCAATAGTGGACCATGAAAGAATCTTCCGTCACATACTGTTCTATTAAAGCTTTCTTATCAGAAGAATTCCAAAAGTGATGGCGTTTTGAAGGTGGGAGAGGTAGAAAAAACCTGAGTGGGTAGATGATTGTATAGGGTGTGATAAAATCAATTTTTAAAAGATGTATAATAGTATTTCCAAGAAACCAAGGGCCCGTCATTGCCATAACTTTATCTGGTCCTATAGGTCCTGAAGGGATTTTTAATGTGCTTATGTCATTTATAATATGCTCCAAAATTGGATGGTCACAAGCGGATCCAATAATACAATTTTGGATATATCCTGCCCCGCCGTAGCAAGCGTAAAAATCAGAGGTATGGTGTAGTACATCTAAAGGCTGCAAGCATTAGACATCGACATCAACATAAACCCCGCCATAGAGTTTTAGAATTTCATAGCGCCAAATATCAGATTTCATCCCTAAGTTTTCTGCTCTTTCAAATTGCTCTCGGTTAGCCATTGGAAAAGAAGCGATATCGGCATTTGTCCATAATTTATATTCCCAGTTGGGATTGAGGCGTTTCCATGATGCCATCATTGAATTGAATTTTTTTGGAATTTCCGGACCAATCCAAATTTGATGAATAATTTTAGGAATTAGAGGAATCTCAGAGTATTCAGCTATTTCATAATTGCGCATTTCATAGAGGGTTTTTAAATTATAGGCGCCCCAATGATCTGTTGTAACCTGATATTCAGGCCCCATGCCTTGTTCAAAACTACAGATAGCTAGTAGAGACTGTATCAATAGAGAAAAGATTAAGAGTAATATATATCGCATAACTTGTGATCCATTTTGGTTGTTAAAATCGTATAAAAGTAAGAAAAACAGATGTTTCTTAAACGAGCTTCTTGCTTGAGTGTTGAGCCTTTTTTTCTCCAACGTCTTTTTGAAAGTTTGTAGGCGGTAAAATGATAACCGAGATCGATCGGTATTGGAAATGCTTTTTTGCTATTTATGAGTCTGTTAGTTTCATCTTGAAGGAAAATCTCTGAGGGGAAGGATTTATCACTATCGTTAACAACGAGTACAAAAGAATGTTTGATTTGAGGGAAAACTTCCTCATAAAATTGCTTTAAAAACCGACATTTTAACCAGAGAATATCTCCTTCTTGGACCAAACTGAGAAAAATGAGAATGGGTGTTTACTCATTGCAAAATTCCAAATGTATTCAGTCGTTTTCCAATCATCTCTATTTGCATGGAAAAACGAGGCGCAAACTAGCACTGCTATAAGAAAGCATTTCTTCATAATGTTCTATTCCTTTTTTTGAAAAGAGGGAAGGTTTATCACTTCAAATGAATCTCTAAATGTTTGCTGCATTACGGACTTTTTTTACCCAGAAGTCTGTTTTTAGTTTTTCACGGTAGGCTGGATTTGTAAAAGCATCTCCATACTCTTCAAGCCATCGGTCCATATTCTCTTCTGTGACCTCCGACCAGTCTTGAACGATTACAACGGGAAGACCATCGTAAAGAGGATCTAGGGGAGTCGATTTTACAATGACGATGCAGCCGAGAATCAAATCTTCCCATGTGCGATGACAATCAAGGCCATTTCCATAGGGACTAATGGAAAAAGCATATTCACCTTTTGTTCTCCAAAGCTCAGATCTTGGCATGCGTTTTTCGGAGTAGTCGATAAGATTGGTTTTTTTAAGGCGTTTAAAAATTGTTCTTCGGGTTTCGCCAAATTGACGGTCTCGCCTTAGAGGACCTTTTGCCGAGTCATTATGTTGAAAATCAACAAATGCCCGTTTCAATCTATGTGAGGTTGGCATTAGATTCTGAAGGAGATCTTTTAGCTGAGCTTCTTGCCTGCGCGGGGAGCTCATATGTTCTCCACAAGCTCCTTTTGAGGATTTGTAAGCAATGGAATGGTAATCTAGGCCAATAGGAATGTGAGACACTTTATCGCTAGGCCCAGTGTAATCACAATTTTGGGCAAAGATATGTTTAACTTTTTTACTATTAATCAGTTTATTTATCTTACCTTGAAGAGCGCTTTCGGAGGGAAAAGATTCATCGCCATCGCAGATTACGAGGACGAAAGGGTTTTTAATATGAGGAAAAACTTCTTCGTAAAATCTTTTCAGAAAATGACATTTTAACCAGACAATGTCTCCTTCAGAAATATGTGAGTAGACTCTTTCATTAAAGACTGGGTCAGCGGAGAAAAATTGAAATGGGCCTATATTCATTCCTACATCACAATTTTGGATAATTCCATAATTCCATACGTATTCTGTATTTTCCCAACGATCTTGAACTGCATGAATTGATGTGCTGTAAGTTAGAACTGCAATGAGAAAATATCTTAACATACTGTTTCCTATTTGTTCAGGAGGCATATGTGCCTATATTCAACATCCATAGATTTGCGGATTTTTTTTAGCCAATACTTAAGGAGGCACTGAACAACTCATGAATTTCATCTCTCCATAAAAATTGTCTCAAATTGATTTTTTGATCTCACTAACCGTCAAAGGTTTAATTCGATCTCTAAAATCAATTTTAGTCTAATTTTTAAAGAAGATCTGAAATATAGCAGTTATTCAGCATCTCCTTAAGCTTTAGTTTCTCTCGGTGGGCTGGATTTGTAAAAGCGTCTCCATACTTTTCAAGCCACTTATTCATTTTCTATTAATAAGGTGGGTAGCATAGCGTTTGTAAAACAAAAATTGCAACAAGCGATTATTGAAAAAAGCATTGACAGATTACGGACTAAAAGAATAAGGAGGAAATTAAAGGGAGAACATTTTGAAAGGCACATTGCTTGTTTTTTTTATAAAGCCAAAAGCTTTTATCTTTTTAAGCGTTTTTCTTATTTTAACTAATATTACATGTGCTGAGTCAGTTTCGGATAGTATTGAGGTCGGTGAAGTTGGTGCTATCGATATCGGTGGCTCTGACCAATTGCCCGAGACCTACAGGCAAGGTCAAGGGTATGACAATCAAGATGAGATTTATACCGACCCATCCTATGAGATGGATAAAGGACCCTCCGAGCAGTTTGAAGAAGCTCCCAAAAGTTCAACTGAAGATCCGAGAGAAGATGAGGAAGTCTTTGAAGGCGATCTTGATGCAAGCTGTGATGATGAAGAGATAAACCCTTGTGAAGATACACTTGCTCTAGAAGGTAGGGCTTACGAACATGAGCTAAGGGGGGACTTTAGTGATGCTAGGTCCATTTATAGAACTCTTCTAGAATGCGAACCCGATAATCCCGTTTACAACTATCGATTGGGTAGAGTCCTCTCTTGGCAGGGGAGATGGATGGAGTCTGAGAAGAGGTTAACCCGCGCAATTGAACTAAGGCCTGGTTACTACGATGCTGAAATGGCTCTTGGCGTTCTTTATCTTTGGCAAAATAAGTTATGTGCCGCCGAAGAGCTCTTTGATCGATACCCTGAAAGTATGTACGCCCAAGAGAATTTGGGTAAAATCGATATGCGAAGAGGCGATTACGCCTGTGCTAAGGACAAGTTCATATTCATTTTACGTCTAGATCCCGGCAATAGAGAGGTTAGAAGAGCTCTTGCTGCTGCCTGTGCAGGTCTAAGAGATTACTCTGGTCATGAGCGTGTTCTTCTTCAAGAAGGTGAGGATGCACCTGAGGCTACGCCATCTCCTGCTCCTCTTTTGAAATTCATATCATATATTAGTGAGAAGATCCTGGGGAAAAAGCAGGTAAAACCTAATATTCTTCCAACGATAGATATCTCAATTCCCGAATATGCAAAGGAAGTGCTTGTAGAATATACAAACGATTTTCCTAATGATGACTTAGGATGGAGAGATCTTTTTGCAGTTAAGCATCATACAAATTATTGGATGAATACAAGAGGGGGATACTCTTGGTATGAAGAGACTGACTTGTCAAACAGTGATGTTTGCGTTACCGATGTAATCACAGATTATTCTATTTCTGCCTACTTTCCTGTTTTAAATGAATATCTCTTTTGGATAAGACCTTTTATAGATACTAGAACACAAACAGTTAGGAATGATACCACCTCTCTAGAAAGAGAATATTTTGATGCGATTTTAACAGGTGCCGAAGTAGGTGGTACATGGTATCTGCCTAGAGATTGGTCGTGGAATCTTGCTTTGAGAGTAGAGACATCGCTCAAGAAGGGAAGTTCCTTCTTAAAATTAAATGAGAAGACCCTCGTTCTTCCCTACACATCCTTTGTTTATGATACTGTCTCTGACACTTTTGTCTTAGATGGGGGACTCGATTCTCTTTTGGTTAGAGACTTTGCAAATTTAGAGTATAAGCTCCTTCAGACAGGCTATATAGGTGCCGATTACATGCACTATTTTAGCGGTAACTTGAAGCCGTTTACAAATGTTGCCCTTAGAGGGATTTTTTACGATGAGATAGAAGACAAGAACAACATTCAAGGAATGGAGCGATTGCAAGTTGGAATGTATGCGCCTGGTTGGGTAGATAGGCTCGCTTTCTACTACCAATTGGAACATACCCATTTTGACAATGTCGTAGCTGCCTATCCCTCTTGGAAAAATAGAGTATCAAATAGTTTGGGTATCGATCTTAAACTAAGAGATGATGGAACAATCTTAGAAGCCTCTTATGTTTATAGTTTCGTTTATTTGAAGGACTTTTCAACAGTGGGAGGGGTTGTGATCCCTGGAGATACAACATTCCATTCTCACTATCTCTTTGCAGATCTCTCACAGAGGTGGAAAGACGCTATTTTATTAGGCGTACAAGGACGTTATTACATCTCAAGCTTTCCCTATCATGCTTTTAGAGCAAGTGGAAGGTTGGAATGGGTATTTTAGGAGAATTATGTTAACTAATTATATTACTTATTCATCGCTTACAGTCATTCTAACAGGCTTAATAACTATTACTTTAGCTCTGTTCGTGTTTTCCTACCTTACACGCTTGACACTTAAAAAAAATCGAGAGAGACATGAGAGAATTTATCAAAATGCTGAAAAATGGATTACTGAGTCTTTAAAAAAACATCAGAGTGACCTTCCTTCAAGGAGAATAACATCTTTTTTTAAGCATGTTTTAACGGTCTTGCCTCTTTTAGAAAAATTGAATGATGCAAATGATCATGCTGCGTGGCAAAAACTGAAAAGCAATTTGGTTACAAAAGTCCTTCTTCCAAAAGCTAGAAAATGGTCTTCGTCATATTTTGTTAAAAATCGCCATTTAGCTTGCAGATGTTTTGCTCTACACGCAGAGATAGAAGATGTAGATAAGATAAGAATGCTACTTTCAGATCGTCAAATTACTGTCCAAATTCAGGCGTCTTTTGCAGCTGTAACGCACTTTTTAGAGACGAAGCATGATGAGCTTATTAGAATTGCTGTACGCGATATGAAAGAGCAGTCACCTAAATGGCGATTTGCTTATAAAGAAGCTTTTGTCTTGGGGAAAAAACCGATCACTAATTGGCTTGAACAAGAGATCAAAAAAGAAAAAGATCCAGGGACAAGAACTGTAATCTTAGATATTTTATCTGAAATGACAGGTCATGATGTTGTTCAATACATAGAAGAGGATCTCTTGTCGAAAGATAAGAATTTGCGTTTGATGGCAATCAATATCTTGACCCGGTTTCCAGATCAGGAACATGCAAAAGAGTTAAAAGAGTTTGCTCATGATGTCAATGAAGAGACGAAAATATCTGCAATCGATGCCTACTCTACTATGATGAAAATCAAGGCAATACCACTTCTGAAAGAGCTTCTTCATGATCCTTCCTGGGAGGTTTGTCTGCACTCTGCACTCCACTTAAGAAAACTTGGAGATAGCGGTAGAAAAATTTTAGAGGATCAGAAAAAGGACGAAAAGAC
>JAJFML010000098.1 GCA_021772195.1 Chlamydiota bacterium
TCATTCATAAAGCGCTTTGCATGGCCAAATGGGCCAAAACCCGTTACGTAGTCCTTTTCAGAGAAAATATTGACTACAGAGGCTCCTTGATTCGTGGGTATAGCCATGGCAGGGCCTAGAGCTAGAATGTAGCGGTTTTGACTGGTAATCTCTTTTTCTCCTGCGCTCATTATCTCATATGACCTTCTCCCTATCACTCCCCCCTCACTATGAAAAACACTTAAGAGTGCACACTCAGGGTTAATTTTGTTTAATTGACGGGCAAGAAATGCGTAAACTTGACTTGATTGCCGGACCATCTTAGTACTTACTCCTACACGCTCTTGCTGCGTTCTTAAAATATCCGCTCCAAGACCAAATACTTTAGATGACATGCCAGCCAATAAGGCAAAAAAGGGATGAGAAAATCTGTCTAAATTTGTGGAATTATGAAGACTGATGAGTAAAGTCCCACCAATTTTCTGGGAGAGAGAATCACACATTTTCAAATGCTCTTCTGAACCAACATTAATTCCATTTCCTAAAGTGAGGAGGCCTATATAGTTGCCGCTTTCAGGTGTTAATTCATGGAAATGGTTAAGGATATTCACAACACCGCTTTTTTTCTCTTCTTGGGTAAATTGTAGAAGATGCCAATGACCACAGCTAACAATGCAGTCAATGTGCTGCCCATTTAGAATCGCTGATGCTCGAAGCGTTGCTATTTGATGAATTCTAGGAATCGATGCTATATCAACATTGATCTGTAGATCTACAAGTCTATTTTCACCTGAAAAACAATCATCGGAGAAAAGCCCAAAGAGATCGAGTCTGTTTTGGGGATTATTTTGGACGAAGAGATAGAGATTAGCGCCGTCAGAAAAACCGGAGGGGTCTGGAGTAAGCCAGCGGCTAAGAGATGGATCATAGAATCGCAGGCCAAAAAAGATGAGATCAGCTTCATGCCTCTTGGAGGAGAAGCGCCAGGGGTTGATGTATTGGTAAGAGGGCTCTTTCCCAAAAGCATCTAGGTTGTAGGTTTCTACGATCTCTCCGGTGGAATCGATGAGGGCGATGATATTGCCACCAAAGTCATGCAGCGGCGCATAGATTTTTCCATGGAGCTCGATCGCTATGGCTGCACCGATATCTCCTTGGATCCCAAGACCAAGGGTTTTGAATTCTATAAGATTATTTGATTCATCAAAGCGGCCTATCTCTTTATCTTGATCGTAGAGGTAGTAGCTCTTTTGACCGTTTTCCTCTTTGGCGAAGAGTCTGGAGAGGGCATCGTAGTAGTAGTGAGTGGTTGAGTCTTCTTTGGTAATTTGAGTAAGTCTGCCAAGAGCATCATAGGAATATTGGGTAGACGCGATTGGGGAGGATTTTTCGAGAGGATTTCCATCGAGGTCATAAGTTAGGGAGCATTCTGGCGTTTCGGTGATTTGGTTTAGGTGATTCGTTTGGCAATTGGTGGGGTTTCCAAGTGAGTCAAAGTGGTATTGATCTTCATTTTCCGATGTGAGCTGGTTTAGAGAATCATAGGTATAGCTTTTGGGACCAAGGAGAGAGTTTTCTTTTTGCAGAACAAGACTGGAGGGGCCGTAGCTGATAGATTGGGTTAGGTAGTGGGAGGATTGAACGGAGGGTCTTTCGAGGAGATCACGGGTGGAGTTAATTTCTGAGAGGTTATTGATGAGGTTTTCTTTAGCAACATGCCCATTGGGGTCAAACTCTAGGTATTGATGTTGGTAGAGGGTTTCTCCCTGCGGAGTGATACGGCTGACTGCTGTCATATGAGAGCCAGAATAGGTATAGTGTACTTGAGAGAGGTCTGGAAGTGTGAATGAGATACACCTTCCTTGGGTATCGTATTCCCATGAGAGGTTTGAATGGGAATTTTCTTCAGAGATGAGCTCTCCAAAGAGATTGTACTCTCGATCTAGTGAAATCTTATGGATATAGTCGATGATTTGGATTGGATCGGGGCCTCTTTGATAGAAATACATGTAGTTGATCGTATTATCCGAGCTATATTGTGAGAGCATTCTTCCAAGGCTGTCATACTCATAGAAGAGTTTGGTTTCTGATGGCAGCGTTTTTGTGATAATACGCCCCAGCTTGTCATAGGTGTAGGTGGTTAGTTTTTCATCGCCTTCAATTTGCTCAGTCACTCTTCCCATTGCATCGTAATGAAAGCGGATCGAGCTCTCTTGAATTTTTTGCGTATCGGAAAAGAGGTGCGAGACCCACCCTGTTCTATTTCCTGACTGGTCATAGAAAAACTCCTCTTTTGAGATCGTATTTCCAAGGGGAGACCTTTTTTCTCTTTTGACTATTTTTCCACCTATATCGTGGGTTTCAATCGTTTGATTTTGGATCGGATCGGTCGTAATCCTTTGAAGAACTTTTTCTCCAAATTCATTTTCGTATTCTTCATTGTAGTCAAAAGTTGTTTCTGCTCCTTTGGGGTCGATGTGTTTACTGAGCCTGCTCTTTTGATAGTGAAAGTGATCGGTTGCAGGGCCCAGAGAAGTAAAGCGAACAGCTTTTACTCTTCGATTTTCTGCATCGTAAAAAAACTGCATATGGTTTTCTGGATCATGCACTCCATCCTCATCCCACTCTTCTATAACCTCTCCCTCTTCATTATGTATTGTGAAGTGAGTAGAGGCTCCTGTGCTTGTGCTCTCTAGAAAGCCAAGTGCATCGTAGGTATAGCTGATTGTACGCCCCCCTGCCTCCTCACGGATTTTTCGCCCAGCACCATCATAGGTGTAGATAGTTTCTAAGCCTGCTGGGTTAATGTATGATTTAAGAAGAGAGACTTCGTAAATCCATTTTTCCCGGCTTAGAGTTCTATTTTTGGAACCTATAATTTTTTTTGCAATGACTCTATGGAGAAAATCATACTCGTAATCAATGTAGGCGCCATCAGGCTGGATGGTTCTAGCAAGAGTGCCATTTTTATTGTAGACGTATAAGACCTTCGTTCCATCTGCTTGAATGGTCTCGGTCGGATTTTGAAAGATATTATAGGAGGTATGCGTTTCCTCACCTAAGGGAGCTTTTGTATAGATAAGGTTATTATCGATATCATAGTTAAAATGAAAGGTAGGGAGTTGATCTCCCGATTTAGGTAGAGTGGTTTTAATGCGGTTTCCAAAAGAGTCATAGATATGAGTCGTAGAATTTCCCTTTTCATCTGTCAGCGAAAGGACTCTTCCTTTTGGATCATAGATTGTTTTGATAGATCTACTGGTTTCAGGCTCAAGGCAAACAGTTTGTCTATTTGCTTTGTCGCATTGATAAAATTTTTGAAAAGAGCCCACTTCTTTCGAGCTCTCAAGGAGGCCTAAATTGTTGTAGGTATAGGTATTTGATCTACCCATGGGAGTTGTTTTTTCAGCAATCTGACCAAAGGAGTTATATTTTGTTAAAACTCCATATCTAGGGATATTATTTGCATCATAAACATTCTCATAACAGACGAGGCCATTTTTATATTGAAAGTGTACTTTTTTAAGAAGCTTTTCATCCCCTGTCTCAGGATCAATATAGGACTCTGAGGCAAAGCGAATCCGGCTATCATTCTCATTTCTTCGGAAACTTTTAATAAAAGTGAGAAAAGTCTCTTCAACCTTTTCTTCGATGAGAAGATTGTCCACATCATAGGAAAAAGATTCTCTCTTAAATACATCTCCCTTTAGATCTTTTGTAAGCTTGGTTAAGAGAAGGTCAGTCTCAGGCTTGTAGGAATACTCAAAAGTAGGACCATCCTCTTCTGTCTCTTTGATTAGAAGGTCATTTTCATTGTAGGTAAAAAATCTGGAATAGCTATCAGCTGCGCTTGGATTTCCCTTTTCGTCTACTTGAAGAGCTGTTATCACTCCTGTAAGATTACCCCACACGCTCTCTTTAATGAGGTTTCCATCTTTGTAGGTAAATGATTTTGCAAATAATGGTCTCTTTTCCCCATCAAATTTGACCTTCGAATGGATGTTACCCTCTTTGAAATAAAATTTCTGAGAAGAGTAGAGCTTGTCATCTGCATCAAAATATTCAACCGAAATGAGCCTATGTGAGTCATGATGATACCTTGTGAGAAGCCCTTCCGAATCTCTAACATCAGTATGGTTTGAATAGTAGCTAAATCTAGCTAGGGTTACCTCTTTTCCATCTTCCCCAAAAGGGGCCGATATCTTTTTCACCTTGTCAATATGGTTTGGATTTTCTTGTTCATAGTAGGTGGCTTGAAAAAGTTTAGAGCCTTCAACTTCTATCGAAGAGACTCTTAAACCCTTACTACCTGGTTCGTAGTTGATCTTTTGATGAGGCCTTGCGCTTGATGCAACAGATGTGAGATATCTTCTTCTATCATCTAAGATCGATCGATAGTGAATTTCCTTTCCATCTGAAGTCATGGCAAGGATAGAATAGGGCTTATCTTTCCTAGATTTCTTTTCAAAATCTATCCAAGCATAAATTTTGTCTCTATCAGGATTTGTCGATTCAATCCTCGTTAGGTTTGTCTCGTCATCATAGTGGTAGAGATAGTGCTCT
>JAJFML010000099.1 GCA_021772195.1 Chlamydiota bacterium
TAAAATGTTGGGAGCGCTTCTTCACACAGTGCAAGATCAAAAAGATCCCAAGACTTTTCAGAGCCTTCCAACTGGCGGTCTTGAAATGCAGTTTCACTCTTGTCTAGGCGGAAGGCTTGGAAAGCGTATCCTCTATCGATCGCCCAGGCACCCTCTTGATATGGGTAAAGTAGTCGAAGCTCCTGAAGATGGTGGAGATGTCTACCTCACCATTAACCACTATCTTCAAGCGATATCTGAAGAGATTTTAGAAAAAGGCGTCAAAAAGGCGGGTGCAAAAGGCGGGTGGGTTGTCATGATGGAGCCGCAGACGGGAGAAATTCTGGCTCTTGCTCAATATCCTAGCTTTGATGTGACCTCTTATGCGGACTACTTTAATAATCCTGACATGCAGGAGCATACAAGAATTAAAGCTGTGACAGATGCATTTGAGCCGGGATCGATTTTTAAGGTGCTTACGATGGCAATGGGTCTAAATGCGAATGAAGAGATGGTTCGAAGGGGATATTATCCTCTCTTTGATCCTGCAGGAAAAATCGATACTAAAGATGGATCTTGTCCTAAGACGCGGTTTAAATTGAAGGATGGAAGACGTCATAACTATCTCAATATGCATCTTGCTCTTCAGAAATCCTCTAATGTTTATCCAGGGAAAATAGTCCAGATGATCCTCGAAAATCTGGGAGAAGAATGGTATAGATCTCAGTTTGTCGATGTTTTTGGTCTGGGGAAAAAGACAAATATTGAAATTCCCGCAGAGACTTGCGGACTTGTTCCAAAGCCAGGAAGGATGCATCCAAATGGAAAGCCTGAATGGTCCGTGCCAACTCCTTTCTCTCTTGCAATTGGCCACAATATTCTTGTAAACAGCATCCAAATTGTCAAAGCCTACGCAATGATTGCAAATGGGGGCTTTGAGGTGAGGCCCACTATTTTAAAAAAGATCATTAAAAATGATAAGCTGATCGACTCCTCAAATGCCCCCCCTCCTAAAAGAGTGCTCAGTGAAACACTTACTAAAGAGCTTATTCATGGAATGAAATTTGTTACAAAATATGGCGGCACCTCACCAAAGGGAGATATTAAGAGGTATACTGAGGTGGGAAAATCGGGAACTTCGGAAAAGATTGTAGATGGTAAGTATTCCAATAAGAAATATATTTCTCTTTTTGCAGGATTTGCGCCTGCTGAAAAGGCGAGAATTGTCATGTTAGTTGCTATCGATGAGCCGGAGCTTAAATGGATTCCCGGAGTCGGGAAAAACCATCATGGAGGCGTATGTGCAGCCCCCATTTTTAGCGAGATTGGAAGCAGAGTGCTTGAATATTTAGGTGAAACCCCGGATGATATGGAGCTCACCGACTGGAAAGAAGAGACAAAAGAGCTTAGAAAAATCTATGAAAAGTGGAACAACGGATGAAGTTAAAAAAGCTTTTAAAAGATTTAAAAGTAGATGTAAAAGGCTCAAAAGAGATTGAAGTGACTGGAATCACTTCCGATTCTAGAAAAGCTGCTCCCGGGTCTCTTTTTATTGCGAAAAAGGGGAGGGTTCACGATGGGAACAAATATATTCCTCAAGCCGTGTTAAATGGTACTGTTGCTGTTTTGACTGACATCTACGATCCTTTTCTTGGTAAGGTAACGCAAATACTCTCTCCAAATATCCAGAAACTAGAAGGAGAGATTGTTTCCAGATATTATGGCCATCCATCTAAAAAGCTCTTTACGGTGGGCATTACGGGGACAAATGGCAAGACGACAACAAGTTACCTATTAAGACATCTTCTTGAAATTAAGGAAATTCCCACAGGCCTTATCGGCACTATTGAATATCTAATTGGAGACGCCTCCATTGAAGCTGTGAGGACAACTCCTGATGTCGTCACAAACCACAGGCTGCTAAGAGATATGGTAAATGCTGATCTCAAAGCAGCAGTCATTGAAGCAACTTCACATGCGCTCGATCAAAATAGGTTGGACCATATCGATTTTGATGCAGCGGTATTTCTTAACCTCTCTCAAGATCATCTTGACTACCACCTTTCAATGCAGGCCTATCTTGCAGCAAAACAGACGCTATTTACCCATCTCAAAAAAGATGCGGTAGCCATTATCAATATCGATGATCCTGCACAAATCACGGCATCGTGCAACACTCTTACTTTTGGCCGCCAAAAAGCGGATCTTACCTATAAAATTGATCATATGGATATGAAAGGCACGGCCTTCAAGGTTACTTTTCAAGGGAAAGAGAGTGCGTTTTTTATTCCCTTAATTGGAGAGTTTAATGTTTCCAATACGATAGCTGCTATATCAGTTGGTCTATCAAAGGGATTTGAGCTGTCTGATATGGCGGATATCTTTCGTACGTTCAAGGGCGTGCCTGGCAGACTCCAAAAAATTCCTGGATCCAATGTCTATGTTGATTTTGCACACACTGAAGATGCGCTTATAAACACTCTAAAAACCCTAAAAAAAGTGGCGAGAGGTAGAATTATTACTGTTTTTGGGTGCGGTGGAGATCGAGATCAAGAAAAGAGGCCTAAAATGGCAGCAGCCTCCGATGCATACTCTGACTATACCTTTG
>JAJFML010000100.1 GCA_021772195.1 Chlamydiota bacterium
AACCTTTTCGATCTATGAAAAAAGTATTCTTAAGAATCCTGGACAGTGGCTATGGCAACACAATCGCTACAAACAACAATCTTCCAAAATCCTAAATAAACCCTTTCGTAAAGATTGTATCTTGATTGTGCTCCCTAAAAAATGTGATCATCTTCTAGAACACCTCTCTACACTTCGAAAGATCTACCCCACTGAGTTTCTCTTTCTGCTCGCTCCCAAAAAGTGTAAGAAAAACCTTCCCACATGGCCCGAAAAAATCTTTTTCTACACCTCTGAAAAGGATCTCTTCATAAAAGACTACCGTTTCAAACTCGTCTTAAACCTTGCAAATTATGGATCCCTAAAAAATCACTACCTAAAGCTCAGCGCATCAGCTGTTTTTTCTCTTCAAAATTTGGAAAAACTTGCTCCTAGCTCATCAAAAAATCTTTCTCAAATTCTGACAGGTGCTCTTTGTAAACCGGGAAGGCTCACATGATCGACCGTTTTTTTCTTGACTCTGACCTTTCCAAAAAAGAGGTCGAGCTAAAAGATCCTGAGCTCAAACACCTTCGCGTAATGCGTTTAAACGAGGGAGATATAGTTACTCTTGTAAATGGACAAAACCAAATTGCAAGCGCTGAAATTCTCGAAATCAAAAAAGATCTAGCACGGCTCTCAATTGAATCAATTGAAACGAAAGAAATCGATCCGCATAGCATAACTCTTGCTCTTGCTCTCACTAAACAGAGTAATTTGGAGCTTGCCATTGAAAAAGGAACTGAAATTGGAGTGAACCATTTCTGGCTCTACCCCTCTCACAAATCAGAGCGCACCAAAATCAGCCCAAATCACCAAGAGAGGCTTCGCCTTATCACTATTTCTGCACTGAAGCAGTGTGGAAGATTAGATCTACCAACTATCAAAATTTTTTCTAAAATGAAAGAGCTACCTCCTTTCTCTGGAGCAATCTACTTTGGCGATGTACGGGAAAATGCGCTTCCTCTTAAAAAGAGCAAAGAAAATGTCCTAATGTTTGTAGGTCCTGAAAAGGGGTTTGATAAAAATGAACACAACTATCTCTCTAAAAGTTTAAAAGCGCACGGAATCTGTTTAGGTAAGCACATCTTAAGGGCTGAAACCGCAGCCATTTGTGCAGCTGCCCTTTTTAGTTCTTAATCTGATTTTTCTGTTATGTTATCTGAAATATCGTCTTTGCTACTTCCGCTATCATCTCTATCTTCATCAGTGTCATTATTGTCTCCGGAGACAATTGTTCCATCTCCATTCATAACATTTACATCAACATTTATACTCTTTGGAGATGCAGATTTAGAATATAGGGTAAAAATCAGTAAAAAAAACAACTTAGCTCTCAATTATCAACACCCTCTTTATTACTAAAGCGATTCAAATACTGAAGAATTTAGAAAGGATTGAGTCGAACACTGATACAAAAATTTTGAATCACTCACAAGGATCACAGACTTTACCTGCAGCTCTTTTTAATACTTGAAATCATTGAATTATCTATTAAAATAGATCCCGAATTTTATCTTTGGAGGTATCAAATGGCAGCAATATCAAGCGTAAGTAAAAAACTTACTTTTGCACACAATGAGGAAGAGGTAGTACAAGCTCGCCCCTATACCCCTCGTGAGAGGAGACTAAACCGGCTGGACAATGTTGCTCCTTTATCTACGCGCACAAGTAGAGCATCCATTAGAGCCTTGACCTCCTTTGAAAGCTCAGAGAGAAAGCTCGCTCAAATTCACGGAATTGCAAGTGGCAATTCTTATAGAGAAATTGTTTATAATGCTGCACGCTTTGTAGGCAACTTCGCCAGACTAAACCCCACTTTCAAAGAATATTCCATGAAATCTTCTGAAAGACAAGTCATTATGAAAGTATTCAATATTCAAGCCTTTAGACTCTCAAAAATCTTTAAACGAATGACATCTCATGAAAGAGCTCTTTTCTTCCGTCAAAAAGTAACGTGCCTTCAACAAAATTATAAGCTAGCTCAAAAGCTAAAAGTGCCTGTTGCAAAAATCTTTAACCTAGCTCAGATCCATATTGATGGTTTAGTTGTTCAAGAAGTATCAAAGCCGGTAGAGATGGAATTCGAGTCCAATGACTTCCTTTCTAAGGAAAATATGGATATCTTACGTCAATTTTGGGATATCGTAAAAAATAAACCAGAAATACACAGCTGGAATGTAGGTCCTAGTTCCTTTGCCGTAGACTCTGATGGAAAAGTTAGACTAGCCCATTTTCCTACTAAATTAAGAGACGAAGACGCAAAAGCACAATTAGACTATTCAATAACAGAGTGGACAAAAGGAAATGCTGCGGCAACTGCTTTTTTTGAACTAATGAGAGCTTAAGAGTTTTCTTTTGTAGAAAGGTAGACAACACCTCTTCCTGGATCAAGTGTAACGGTCTCTTTATTTCGAAGCGCTGTCATAGCGCCTTCCGCTCTTACAATGATGGAGAGATCAAAAGTTTTTGCAACTAAAATTGCATATTTTTCTGACGCTGAGTCATCAATGTTATTATCCAGTATAATTCCTGCGACCTCCTTCATAAGAGGTAAATAGCTATTGTCACATCTTGGAATCACAACAATTTTATCCTTGAGGCTCTCTAAATCTACATCTTCAGTACCAAAGAGAATAATGACATTTTTCTCCAATTTCGGACCGTGCCCTTTTCCGCCCCGAAGTAGAACATCTCCAATGTTTTCTACCATCATGGTATTCGTAGACCCCGTCTTACCAAACTCCGAACCAGAAGTTACAATCACAAGGTCTCCAAAAGAGAGAAAGCCATTCTTAAGAGAAAAACTCATAGCAGCTGCAAAAGCTTCCTGCTTGTTTTTTGTCTGCTTAAAGATAGGGATCACGCCCCAAGCAAAAGCTAACTGATGATAGATTTTCCAATTTCCCGTGACTGCCATAATCGGCATGAAAGGTCTTAGCCTTGATACCTGATGCGCTGTAAATCCTGACGCCGTAAAGGCAAAAATTGCTTTAGCATCAACACTATATGCTGTTTTGACAGCTGCAGAAGAGACCGCAGAGGAAACATTGTGAAAGTCTTTCCTGGCATGGTGAAAGAAAAATTCTTTATAATCATAATCTTTTTCAGCTTCATCGATAATGCTCTGCATTCTCTGGACTGTTTCAATAGGATATTTACCTACAGCAGTTTCGCCAGAGAGCATCACAACTGAAGAGCCATCATAGATTGCATTTGCAACGTCGGAGACCTCTGCCCTTGTAGGTCTAGGATTTGTGATCATCGACTCGAGCATTTGTGTTGCCGTCACTGCGGGCTTACAAGCATCAAAGCACCTACGAATCATCATCTTTTGCAGTTTGGGGATAACCCCCAAATCAAGTTCAACACCCAAATCGCCTCTTGCAACCATAATTCCGTCCGATATTCGAACAATGGTGTCAAAATTCTCCACACCTTGTGCATTTTCAATCTTAGCAATCACCAAAATATCAGGCCTGCCTTGCTCTGCAAGTAGGTTCTTGATCTGAAGAACATGGTCGGAAGATCTGATGAAGGAAGCCGCAATAAAATCAACATCCTGATCACAACCGAATTTGATATCTTCAACATCTTGATCCGTCATCGCAGGCAAATTTAGATGAGCGTTCGGAATATTGACCCCTTTTCTCGATGACAATTTGCCGCCATTTTGAATCTCAACTTCAACACCTGCGTCACTCTTCGCTATTACTTTGGAGATAATATAGCCATCATCAAAGAGAACCTTCATTCCCACCGCAATATTATCAAGAACGGAGAACGGATGGATCTCAATCTGATTTTTATCCTTGGAGGTAGCTGTCAGTGTAATGACATCGTTTGCAGAGAGAGAAATCGAGCCGCCTTCAATCGTGCCCACTCTGACCTCAGGGCCTTTTGTGTCGAGCATGATAGCACAAGGTCTCTCTAGCATCTCTCTTGCTTTTTTTACCCAATTGATGCGGTTAGTGTGCTCTTCTTTTTCTCCATGGCTTAAATTCAGCCTGGCAACATCCATGCCCGATTCCATCAATTGAACAATCTTTTCAAAAGAGTCAACAGCGGGGCCGATCGTGCAGATAATTTTTGTGCGCTTAAACATGGACTTTCCAGTGATTAAAAAACTTATATATAACAAATCTCTCATAAAATAAAAAGATCATAGATCTTTTTCTCCACGTTCTCGAAAAAAAACCAAAAAAAAGAGTTAATTTTTTAGGTTTTGTTTTACTTAATATTTTAAAATTATTTTTAAATTGAATTAAAAAAATAAAATCTATATAATTACTTTTAAAAAAAGGAAATTTATGGCTAAACCTGTCCTACATTCTGATGCTTGGGGTCACATCGGCACTTTTTTACCTCCAAGGGATTTAGGGAGCCTCGCGACTACTTGCAAAGACGCCAAAGAGGGTGTTAGTAAAATTTCCTTGAAAAGCCTCCAGAATCATGAGGCTAAAAAGATAGATGCTCTTATAAAATCTTTATTACCTGTTTTTCCCGACCTTGATATCGAAAAAAGATACGAAAAAGTAGTATTAGATGGATGTATTTCAAGACTGAAAAACGCTCAAAGCTTAAGCGATACCAATATAGCATTGCGAGACTTCTCAAGACATATTCAATGGCTATCTTCTGACGACCTTGAAGATAAGTCGCTCTTTAAGGCGGCTTTTCTACTATATAGAGCAAAGAAAGAAGGTAGACTCCCGCTTCTAATAGACAGTACGTCTTTTTCTCTAGATAAAAAGCTATATCATCTCCTTGAACATATCTTAAATGAATATGGTATTGCTGCCTTCTTAGCTGTAGGTGGAGCTGGACTTCCACCTATTCTTCCAGCTATATTTGGAGGTGGAGGTGGACCTCCAGTTGAGGACGAATTATTTGAAAATTCTGCCGTAAATGCGCTCTTTAGATTAAAAGCTTGCGGAGGCGACCTTCCTCGATTACGACGGGCACTACCTGAAAGACATCGAGGAGCCCTTGATGAGTTCCGAGAAGAATTTACAACATTAAATTCGATTAAAAGAAAAATAAAATACATGAATAGTAGCTCCCGTGCTATTTTAGCCATATGTATACCTACGCTTGTATACTTATCCTATAATTTAGCATCAACAATGATAAGGGAAATGCATCCACCATTTGAGCCCTAGATTTGTGACCCCATAATAGACCCCAAACAATCGACATCTTTGTTTTTCTCATTTATCGCTTTAAAGTATCCAACTTTAAATCTATAATCCGACTCGATGAAAATGAAGATTGAGCTCAAGGGAGTAAAAGTCCACAACCTAAAAAATGTGGATCTCTCACTAGATACAAACAAATTGATCGTTTTTACAGGCGTCTCCGGCTCGGGAAAATCCTCGCTTGCCTTTGATACAATCTATGTGGAAGGGCAAAGGCGCTATATCGAGTCGCTCTCCCACCACGCAAGGCGCTATTTAGGAGATCTACCCAAACCTGAGCTCAAAAAAGCAACCGGCATCTCACCTACAATCGCAATTGAACAAAAACTCTCTGGAAGATCTCCAAGATCCACCGTAGGAACGATGACGGGCATCTATGACTTTTTCCGCATTCTCTACGCTCGAATCGGAGTCCCACATTGTCCCGTCTCTGGAGAGGCGGTA